>JBIIAP010000066.1:0-11323 GCA_044239855.1 Sediminibacterium sp.
GTTGATGGACTTTCTGATGTAAAATAAATTTCTATTTTTTTATTACAAGTACCTGACTTCATTAGTCAGGTACTTGTTTATTATAAATCATTTAATTTAATCGGATCCTTGTATTCTTTGATTGCAACTTTTAACCGTTGTTTAAGTTGTAGTGTAATTTTTTTGTACGCGTCTATACCATATAGGTTTTTCATCTCAGCAATATCTTTTTTCAAATCATATAGTTCCCACTCATTGTTTTCATAAAAATAAATGAGTTTATATCTGCTGGTTCTAACACCAATATGTTTAGCTACTTTATGTTCCTGATTTTCATAAAAATGATAATACAAGGCATCGTGTACATCTCCTTTTTGCTTTCCTTTTAACACTGGCACTATGCTTTTACCCTGCATATCTTCCGGGGCTTGTAACCCTGCCATGTCTAAAATTGTTTGGGCAAAATCCAAGTTCTGCACCATACTGGTAGTGGTGCTTTTTTTGTTGGTAACGCCTGGCCACTTTATGATTAAAGGCGTTCTAAAAGACTCTTCATACATAAATCGCTTATCGAACCAACCATGTTCCCCTAAATAGAATCCCTGATCGGAGGTATAGATGATGATGGTGTTATCTTCCAGTCCATGTTGTTTTAAATAGTCCATTAATCTGCCCACATTATCATCCACACTTTGTACGCAACGGAGATAATCTTTCATGTACCGTTGGTATTTCCAAATGGCTAAATCTTTGCCGGAAAGATTGGCTTTATTAAATGCTTCCACCCCTGGTGCGTAAGCAGCTTCCCATTTCCTTTTTTCTTCAGCGGTTAACCGATTATAGTTTCCTTGCCAACCAGCTGCTAATCCAACTTGCTTGTCTTTGGGTAGATCGAAAGCCAGTTTCAGATCATACGCATCATGCATATCGGTAGCAATTTCCATTTCCTGTTCATTTGCAGCGCGCGTTCTTGTGGTATAATCATCAAAATAGTTGGCAGGTACCGGAAACTCAGTACTATCGAACAAGTGATAATATTTTTCTTCGGGTAACCAGTTTCTATGTGGTGCTTTTTGTTGATACATCAAAAAAAATGGCTTACTCGTATCTCTTTGGTTGAGCCAATTTATAGCGAAATCTGTAGTTAAATTGGTAACATAACCCATCACTTGCTTCTTCACTCCATTTTCAATGAAATCGGGATTATAGTATTGACCTTGTCCGGGTAAAATATTAGTATAATCGAATCCTTGTGGGGTTGAAATAAGATGCCATTTGCCAATTACGGCAGTTTGATAGCCGTTGTTATGTAATATTTTAGCAACGGTTTGCTGGCTGCCGTCGAAGGTGCTGTGATTGTCTTTAAACCCATTTAAATGACTGTGTTTGCCGGTAAGCATCACAGCGCGACTAGGGCCGCAAATAGAGTTGGTTACAAATGCACGGGTAAAAAGCATCCCACTGTTAGCCAATTGATCGATGTAAGGGGTCTTATTTAATCCATACCCATAAGCACTGATTGCCTGATAAGCATGATCGTCGCTCATCATATAAATAATATTAGGAGGCTTAGCAGGGTTTACCTGAGCAAGGCTGATTGCTGAAAAAGCAAATAAGCAAACTATTGCTGTAAAAGTGAGTACTGAATATTTAGCGTGCGTCATTTAATTTGATTTTGTTGTTGCATGAAAGAAAGCTGATCCCAATACCCTCTTTGCAAGATGATTTGTTCCTCTTGAAAATGAAAAAAACCGCAGCCCCGCATGGAGCCTTCCGGATCACCTTTCCACTCTAACATACCCCAATTACCATCTTCGAAGATATTCTCCACATAACATATCATGGTAAAATGTTTGAACTCTTCTTCAAACATTTTACGAATATTTTCTTTGCCAATAAATTTTCCATTGGGCGTTTGATGGTTAATCGCATCATTATGATAGCAACTCATTAAACCATCAACGTCTTGATTGTTGAAGTATTCAACCCATTTGGAGAGCAGGGATTTAGGGGACATATAAGGTGATTTTACTATTCAATTATAAACTATTAGTATCATAGGCACTATTGATAAAAATAACCATTATTTATAGATATAAATCGTTCTTTTATTCAATAAAAAATTAATTTAGTGGAATATTATGCTTACTAAAGAACAACATATTGCATTTTGGCTTGAAAGTGCTCAGGATGACTGGGAAACTGCCCTTGTATTAATGAACAATAAGAGATATGGATTTTGTTTGTTTTCACTTCATTTGGTTATAGAAAAACTATTAAAAGCAATTTGGATTAAAGAAAGTCTTACCAATACGCCTCCTTTTACACATGATTTAATTAAATTATGCGAAGAAAGTAATTTAGCACTTAGTCTGGAAGATCTTGATTTTTTAGTCGCAATAAACAGCTGGAATATCCGGGGAAGGTATCCGGACTATAGTAAAAGTCTTCATCAAAGCGCCACACCAGCTTATCTTTTCATACAAATTGAAAAAGTTCAAAAATTGAAAAAATGGTTAGAAGAAAAGATATCAATGATGAAATAAATGGTTATTTATTAGGATTGGAAGAACTTGGTTATCCGGTAAACAAAGCCTACGTTTTTGGGAGTATGGTCAATGGGCATCCGCATGCCTATAGCGACATTGATTTAGCCGTTTGGAGTGAAAACTTTGGCAGTAATTATTTTGAGATAATTGAAAAAACCGCTGTACTGAAAAGAAAATTTAAGCGAATAGAATTACATCCTTTTCAATTAAATGATAGTGCCGAAAATAATCCATTTATCAGAACTATTGAGGCTAGCGGGAAAAGAGTAATTAGAGGAATGGAGACGGTATAAAAAAGCTGTTTGACATTAGTATAATTAAAATGACCCATAATTCATATAAATGTAATTTGAATAATTTACTGCTAAAAGCTGTTAATTAAAATTGATCCCATAATTTTGCCCAACTTTCTCAAAATTTTTATCCTTTTTGGGTAGGGTTATTTTAAATCCTAACTTCATCAACAGGACATTTTAACCACTTTTTAATTGACTAAATAAATATGCGGTTCACTAAACAATCATGGTTGTTTACTATTGAGTACATATATTAGCCGCGCTTATGAAAATGC
Source organism: Sediminibacterium sp. (assembly GCA_044239855.1). Lineage (GTDB taxonomy): Bacteria > Bacteroidota > Bacteroidia > Chitinophagales > Chitinophagaceae > Sediminibacterium. The sequence continues at coordinate 3,100 of JBIIAP010000066.1, forward strand.
AAGCCTTAATATTAGATAATGAACCTAGTGATCGTAATACACTGTCTCATTTATTAAAAATACATTGTCTTGAATTTGTCTCCACAATTGACACCGCAACAACAATTGATAACGCAGTCCGTCTTATAGAAAAAAACAGTTATCACATTATATTTCTTGACATTCAGCTGCACGAAGGATCGGGCTTTGATTTTATTCAATTTGTACCAGAATCATGTAAGGTCGTTTATGTTTCTGCATATGCCGATTTTGGATTTAACGCCTTAAAAAACAGGGCATTCGACTATTTGCTAAAACCGCTTGATGCCAATGAACTGAAAAATTGTGTGGAAAAATGCTTCAAAGCATCTACCTTAAAACAATATTCATATTTAACCGTAAAGGAAAAAGGCATCAATACCCCCATTAAACAAGAAGAAATACTCTTAATAAAAGCCAATGGCGCTTATGCAGATATTCATACAACCAATGGCAATATCTTTACTACGTCTAAAACGCTTAAAGCCTTACACCCCAATTTAAACCTTAACTTTATTAGGGTTCATAAATCTTATATAGTGAATAAACACTTTATTAAAGGCTATAACCAAAAACAATTATTTTTAGAACACAACAATACGGTAAATATTTCGAGAGATGGGTTGCTTTTATTGCAAAAAATTTATTCGGAATAAGTAATAGATGGATGATATATTCTACAATAAATACTTTCATGAATAAACAAAAACTCAATTAATGTTCTAGAAATTCCCTGAAATTTCCATTATGTATTATCTTTCCTTCTGCTGCATATTTTTCTATGAAAGTGGCTGGAATTTTTTCTTTACCTGTTTGCCTCCACTTAAACTCAAATGCAGTAATTTGACCATTTATCTCCTCTACAAAATCAATCTCTTGCTGATAAACAGTTCGCCAGAAATAGTTATTAGCATATATGCTATAGTATTCCTGAACTTTAATGCGCTCTGCAATCAGGAAATTTTCCCATAATGCACCTTTATCATTCCTTAATTCAACCGGATTAAGATTATTGATAATCATATTACGTATTCCGTTATCGTAGAAATAAATTTTACGTCCATTTTTTATTTCATTTCGCTGATTCCGATTAAAGCTATTGAGCTGAAAAACAATGAATGATTTTTCTAAAATATCTATATATTTCGCTACTGTACCCTTATCAATCTGTAGTAAGCCGGCCAGTTCATTGTACGACACTTCACTACCAATTTGCAATGCTAACGCTCGTAATAATTTTTCTAATATTTCTGGTTTTCTGACACCTGTAAGTGAAAGCACATCTTTATATAAATAACTGGTAGTTAATTCTTTTAATATCTTATGAGATGCAGTACCACTATTAATCACTTCAGGATACATTCCAAAAATCAGCCTTTCTTGCAATTGTTGAGATGCCTCTATAAACCCTACACTTTTTTCATATTCTTCCCAACTAATTGGATACAAATGATATTCTAACTTCCTGCCTGTTAATGGTTCCTGAGTTTTATTATTGATTTCCAGAGCCGAAGAACCACTTACTAATAATTGCACCTGTTTAAACTGATCAGTTATTATTTTCAATGTAATGCCTATATCCTCTATTCTTTGCGCTTCATCTACATATACAATGGTATGGTTACCTAACATGTTTTTTATTGTAGCCGTATTAATGCCATTTAGTAACGCTCTCACTGATGGATCATCCCCATCTAAAAATAGGTACTCTTTATCTTTAATCAATTCCTTGATTAAAGTAGTCTTTCCTACCTGTCGCGGACCTAATAATAAAATAGCTTTGCCCTTATATAATTGTTGCTGTATAGAAGAATATAATGTCCGTTCAATTGTCATAATCGCCAAATATAGCCATTTTTGGTGATTATAATCGCCAAATTTGCCCTTTTTTGGCGATTAGGAGATGTTTTACTTATTTCTATTCAGCTAAATGCTTAAAGTAGGCGTGCTAAACATATGGCTAAGCTGGTTCTCCAATCAGGTATTGCAATATCAAAATCTTGCATGATTAAATTGGTGTCCATTACCGAATATGCCGGTCTTTTTGCGGGCGTAGGATATGCGCTAGTTGGGATGGGATGTACTTGGGTGGTGAAACCTGCTGCATCTTTTATTGCAACAGCAAAATCATACCAGGAAATAACGCCTGCATTACTGTAATGATAAATTCCTGAATGATGTGTTCCTTGCTGATCTAACCCCACTATTTTTAATATAGCCTGTGCCAGATCGGCTGCATAAGTTGGCGAACCTATTTGGTCACATACCACATTTAATTCCGGCCGATCTTTCATCAGCCGCATCATGGTTTTTACAAAATTATTTCCGTGTGTACTGTACACCCATGATGTTCTTATAATAATTGAAGATGGATTGTTTTGTTGTGCCAATTGTTCTCCCAAACACTTGGTATATCCATAATAATTAATCGGATCTGTATGGGTGTTGATCTGATAGGGTGATGTGCCATTTCCATCAAACACATAATCGGTTGAAATAGTAATCAGCTTACATGATATTTTTTCGCAGCAAGTTGCCAATTCACCAACGGCTGTGGCATTAATAGCTAATACCAACTCTTGCTCTGTTTCCGCCTTGTCAACCGCTGTATAAGCAGCGCAGTTAATGATATACTGTGGGCGAATCTGATCAATATATGACGAAATTGTTTCAGGCTTACTTAGATCGAGTTCATTTCTATCGGTAAAAATAAAATGATACGCGCTTTGTAAACTATCAGCCAATTGTTGTAATTCCCAACCTAACTGACCATTTTTACCTGTAACTACAACAATTGGCTTCATATTTTTTACTTGCTTGAATTAAATTCTTTGGGTTGTTTAGACCATTCTTCTTTCGGCAAAGACTTAAAGTAATCATAGGTTTTTTTCAACCCTTCTACCCTATCAATTTTAGGTTCCCAACCTAATAATTCTCTGGCCTTAGTTATATCGGGCCTGCGTTGTTTTGGATCGTCTACCGGTAAAGGCTTGTATATGATTTTTACAGATGAGCCAGTTAATTTCAGTACTTCTTCTGCAAAATCTTTCAAAGTAATTTCATTGGGATTGCCAATATTAACCGGCATAGTATAATCGCTCATCAACAAACGATAAATCCCTTCAATCAAATCATCTACATAACAAAAAGAGCGGGTTTGACTTCCATCTCCAAATACGGTAAGATCTTCTCCGCGTAAAGCCTGACCAATAAATGCCGGTAAAGCACGGCCATCGTTCAGGCGCATTCTTGGTCCATAGGTATTGAATATTCTAACTATTCTGGTTTCTACTCCATGAAAAGTGTAATAGGCTCTGGTAATGGATTCCATGAAACGTTTGGCTTCATCGTAAACGCCGCGTGGTCCAACAGGATTTACATTACCCCAATACTCTTCAGTTTGAGGATGTACCATTGGATCTCCGTACACTTCGCTGGTAGATGCCACCAACATTCTGGCATTTTTTGCTTTAGCTAAACCCAAACAATTGTGTGTACCTAATGCACCAACTTTAAGGGTTTGAATAGGTATTTTTAAATAGTCGATGGGACTGGCCGGAGAAGCAAAGTGTAAAATATAATCAAGTTCTCCGGGTACATGAATAAATTTAGACACATCATGATGATAGAACTCGAAATTCTCTAGTTTGAACAAATGTTCAATGTTACGAAGATCGCCTGTAATCAGGTTATCCATAGCCACCACATTGTAGCCCTCTTTTATAAAGCGATCACATAAATGTGAACCTAGAAATCCGGCTGCGCCGGTTATTAATATTCTTTTATTTGCCATGTTATGTTTTTATTGGCGACCAATACTTTCGTAATGGTAGCCCATGTCTGTAATAAATTTTACTTCAAATAGATTTCTCCCATCAAATATTGCTTTTGCTTTTAGTGAACTGCTTATCTGATCAAAATCAGGCGTTCTAAATTCACTCCACTCCGTTGCAATAATTAATGCATCTGCTCCTTCTAAAGCTTCGTATTGACTAGTAGCATATTTAATTTTATCGCCGATAGTTTTTTGAACATTGGGCATCGCTTCCGGATCAAATGCAGCCACTGTTGCACCCGCAGCAGTTAATGCATCAATTAAATACAAGGCCGGAGCTTCTCTGATATCATCTGTATTGGGCTTAAATGCTAATCCCCATAAAGCAAAATGTTTGCCATTTAAATCATCCTTAAAATATTGCTTGATTTTTGGAATTAAGTGCAATTTTTGTGCTTCATTCACTTCTTCTACAGACTTTAATATTTTAAAATCGTAACTTACTTCTTCTGCCGACATAATCAATGCCTGCACATCTTTAGGGAAACAGCTTCCTCCATAACCAATACCCGGAAATAAAAATCGTTTGCCAATTCTATCATCACTACCCACGCCTCTTCTCACCATATCCACATCGGCACCTAATCTTTCACATAATTGAGCAATCTCATTCATGAAAGAAATTTTAGTTGCTAAAAATGAATTGGCTGCGTACTTGGTTAATTCAGCAGATTTTTCGTCCATAAAAATCACCGGATTTCCCTGACGTACAAAAGGTGCATATAAATCGGACATTACTTTTTTAGCGCGCTCAGAGCGGGTACCCACCACTACTCTATCGGGTTTCATAAAATCATCTACCGCAACCCCTTCTCTTAAAAATTCAGGATTACTCACCACATCAAATTCACCTGTATAATTTTTTGCGATAGCATTATGCACTTTTTCTGCAGTACCAACCGGCACTGTACTTTTATCTACAATTACTTTGTATCCGGTAAGCAACTTTCCTAAGTCATCCGCCACCCCTAAAATATATTTTAAATCAGCAGCTCCACCCTCTCCAGGAGGAGTAGGCAATGCAAGAAAAATAATTTCTGCATCTTTAATCCCATCCGCCAAATTGGTTGTAAAATGCAGTCTACCTTCTTTGAGATTCCTCAAAAATATTTTTTCGAGGCCGGGCTCATAAATAGTAATCTCCCCTTTAGAAAGCTTTTCTACTTTCGACTGATCGATATCGATACAAGTTACTTTATTACCCGTTTCAGAAAAACAAGTTCCGGTTACTAAACCAACATAGCCGGTTCCTACTACTGCTATTTTCATTTATGTATTTTTTATTTTTATTGGTAAAATTTGCCTGTATGACTGAAGCACTTTGCTCCAACATTTATGTAGACTTAAGTCAACATTTATTGATTAATAAAATTTAACACTTGAGAAGCAATAAAATTCAACTGCTCTTCCTCCATTTCAGTGTGAATGGGCAATGATATTACAGCTGATGTTAATTGATCAGTAACATCTAATTGAATATCGGGTAATCCAAATGAAGCAAACATATCTTGCTTATGACCTGGCACCGGATAATAAATCATGGAGGGTATTTTTTGAGTAGCTAAATATTCACTCAGCTTATCTCTGTCTACACCATTTAACTGCAAAGTATATTGATGATATACATGCGTACTGTAAGCAGCCACATGCGGAGTTGTAATTGCAGGATGATTGGCAAATGCATGATTGTAATGAGCGGCAACTGTTTGACGAGCTTTGTTATACGCATCCAAATGTTGCAATTTGATGTTTAAAACAGCAGCCTGTATGGAATCTAACCTAGAGTTACAACCTACTACTTCATGGTAATATCTTTTTTGTTGTCCATGATTGGCAATCATTTTCATTTTATGTGCTAATTCATCATCATTGGTAAAGATGGCTCCACCATCACCAAATGCGCCTAAATTTTTTGAGGGATAAAATGAAGTGGCGCCGATGGTTCCAATTGTTCCTGTTTTCTTTGTAGTGCCATCTGAAAAAGTGTAATCGCAGCCTATCGCCTGGGCGTTATCTTCAATAACATACAGATTATGTTCTTTGGCAATCTGCATAATTTCTTCCATAGGAGCTGCATGCCCATATAAATGTACCGGTACAATGGCCTTGGTTTTTGGGGTAATGGCTTTTTTTACGGCTTCCGGATCTAGGCAAAATGTTTTAGGATCCACTTCTACAAATACAGGGGTAAGCTTTAATAATGCTACCACTTCTGTAGTTGCTATATAAGTAAACGAAGGGGTTATGACCTCGTCGCCGGGCTGTAAATCCAATGCCATCATGGCTATTTGTAGCGCATCGGTGCCATTTGCACAGGGAATGGTGTGCTTTACATTTAAATAGCTACTTAATGCAGCCGTAAATGCTTGAACAGGCTTTCCGTTGATATACGCAGCAGTATCTAATACTTCATGAATTGCAGCATCTACTTCATTTTTAATATGTAAGTACTGTGTTTTGGTATCAACCATTTGAATAGGCCGCATAGAGGTTTTTCTTTATGAGCTGCAAAATTACTACAAAAAAATAAGGTAAAGAATTTGAGCGGGCTATAGTTCAGCGTTTTTTTCCTACCTACCTTTGTTTCAATGAAATTATTTTATCAATTATTTACCGTTTTATATCCATTTATAGCCAAGCTAATCGCTCCGGTTAATGCAAAAGCGGCAGCATGGACTAAGGGTAGACTGCATGTTTTCAATGAGTTATCACAATTTACTGCATCTTCTGCCCGCCCGATAATTTGGATGCATTGCTCCTCCTTAGGTGAGTTTGAACAGGGATTGCCGGTTGCAGAGCAGCTTAAAAGTAAATACCCACATTATCGGCTTTTGGTGAGTTTTTTTTCGCCCTCCGGCTATTTGGTCAGAAAAAATCATCCTATTGCTGATTTTGTTTGCTATTTACCCATGGATAATGCTGCTAATTCGGCTAAATTTCTTGATTTGGTTCAACCCCAATTAGCTGTTTTTATTAAATATGAATTTTGGTATCATTATTTGAATGGTTTGAAGTATCGGGGGGTTCCTACCCTATTGGTTTCGGGCATTTTCAGAGATAACCAGGTATTTTTTAAATGGTATGGAGATTTTTACAGAAAAATGTTGGCTTGTTTCAGTTACTTATTGGTACAGGACGACCATTCTAATGCCTTGCTGACGACCATTGGCTTGGGAGATATAACCGAAACATCCGGAGATACTCGTTTCGACAGGGTTCTTACGATTGCCCATCAAGCCACAGCAAACAAGATAATTGAACATTTTTGTTCCGATCAACCAACTATAGTTGCCGGAAGCACCTGGAGTGAAGACGATAAAGCCTTACACCATTTAGCTATTGCGCATCATAATCTTAAATTTATTATTGCCCCACATGATATTGAGGAAGGCAGACTAAAAGAATGTTTAACCTATTATCCTAAAGCAGCACTATACTCCGATTATAAAAAATCTTTTGAAGAGAACAAACCTTTGACAGACATTCAAACTTTAATCATCAACAATATGGGGATGTTGAGTAGTTTGTATAAATATGGGGGAATGGCTTTTATTGGAGGAGGATTTACCGAGGATGGCATTCATAATACGTTGGAAGCCGCAGTTTACGGTATACCGGTAGTGTTCGGTCCCATTTATGATAAATACATTGAAGCAGTTGATTTAATTGATATTGGAGCAGCCTATACTGCATCAGATGTAGTAGAGTTGGAAAAAATATTTAACCAATTACTCCATGATAAGGCAGCACGAGATCAGTCGGGCCAAATTGCCCAACAATACATTTACAATAAGGCTGGGGCCACTCAAAAAATCATGCATTATATTCTGGCAAACCGTCTTCTTACCAGCGAGTAAAAATGTTTTACAGTCCCATTTTCGTCTTGCCAACCCATTTTTACTTTTAATTCCCTTTGAATCCAGTATTGAGCTTCAGCAAGCATGTTGAAGCTATTTATGGTTCTGATACTTCTATCAAAATTATTTTCATCGCCCATAAAAAGCATGCTGATAAACAAATAGCGGTCATTTATGCTAATTGCTTTTCTTAGATCTTCGATTGGAGTATCCACTAATTTTTCTGCAACTTCTACTGTTTCTTCCTTCAATGCGTCGTTTAAGCTCTGATTAACAACAAGGGTATCATTTACAGGCAATAGTTCATCAACCGCAAATTTTTGATGGAGGAATTGCGAGAAGCTTTCATAATTAGATTGATTGCTCCAAATACTTGCATTTTCAGCATTCAACACTTCTTGTCTTGCAGGAATTTGTGCATGATTTGCATCAGGAGCGGCTTGCTCAGATAGACTTTCAGCTATACTCTGCTGTAATTTTATCGACTGAATTTCATCCAGCAGTAACTGTGCGA
>JBIIAP010000279.1:0-3430 GCA_044239855.1 Sediminibacterium sp.
GATGATGTAAAAGTGGTTAAGCTCGAACAAAACTATAGAAGCAGCCAACAAATTATACATGTTGCCAATGAAGTCATAAAAAACAACAAGGGTCAAATTCCTAAAAACCTCTGGACAGAAAATCCGGTAGGAGAAAAAATCACCCTGGTGAGAACCATGACAGATAATGAAGAGGGAAAATTTGTTTCCGATACCATACAGGAACAAAAGCTCCGCAATCATTATTTAAATAAAGATTTTGCCATTTTATACCGCACCAATGCACAGAGCCGATCTTTTGAAGAAAGCCTCAGAAGAATGGGTATTGCCTATAGAATATATGGTGGCGTAAGCTTCTATCAGCGTAAAGAAGTAAAAGACATGCTGGCTTATTTGCGGGTAATTGTAAACACGCGCGATGAAGAGTCGTTGAAAAGAATCATTAACTATCCGGTTCGGGGTATTGGTAAAACCACTTTAGAAAAGTGTGTGATTTTTGCGAACGAACAAAAAATAACCATGTTTGATGTGGTAAACCGCGCTGGTGAGTTTGGTTTTAAAGCAGGAACACTGGAATCGTTGCAGAATTTTGCTACTATGATGAAGTATTTCCAGAGCATGTTAACCGATAAGAACGCTTATGATGTGGCCGTTCAGGTAGGTAAACATACCAGTTTGGTGAAGGAATTATTTAATGATAAAACTACCGAGGGATTAGCCCGTTATGAAAACGTACAGGAATTATTAAACTCAGTAAAAGAGTGGACCGAAAGCCCTAGTAATGAAGATGGGGAGTTGGGCGATAAATCGCTGGGCTCGTACTTGCAACAAATTACCCTGCTAACCGATGCAGATGATGATAAAGAAAACAACGATGTGGTAAAACTAATGACCATACACGCTGCAAAAGGGTTGGAATTTGGGTGTGTATTTGTAGGTGGCGTGGAAGAGTCGTTGTTTCCAAGTGGTATGAGTATTAATACCAGGGAAGAACTAGAGGAGGAACGCCGTTTGTTTTATGTAGCAGTAACAAGGGCCAAAGAAAGATTGTGGTTAACGTATGCCAATTCGCGGTACCGATTTGGACAATTGGTGCAAAACGAACCAAGTAGATTTATTGAAGAGATGCCGGAGCAATATGTTGACAAAACATACGCCGGTGGGGGTGCAAGAAACAATTCAAACACAGATTGGGGCAATGCATTTCAACGGATAAATAGAGGAAATGGCAATAGCGAGGCAGCAAGTGCCGAAAAAAGATACGGCCCTCCTCCATCCAAAAAACCGGCCAGCAGTAAACCGGAATATATGCCGGCAAAGCCTTTGGCGCCCAAAGTAACTACTCATGTGCCATCGGCTAATTTTGAGGCAAGCGATACCTCGGCCTTAGAGGCAGGCAATACCGTAGAGCACCAAAAATTTGGCTTCGGAAAAGTAATCAACATAGAAGGCTCGGCACATAATCCGGTAGCAACCATACAGTTTGCTAAAAACGGAGAAAAGAAAATAATGTTGAATTATGCCAAGTTAAGAATCGTAGAATAGGGCAAAAATCAAACTATATAAACCATTAAATAAGCTTTCGATATCCGAAAAATAACGATATATAAACAGTTAACGGCTTAAAATGAACCGATTAGCCCTCGATTTGTTTTAAATTTGTAGGTATAATTATTTCGAATAAAACAAACAATATGATACAGACAGGAAATCCGGTAATCAGCATTTATACAGAAATGACCCCTAATCCGGAAACGATGAAGTTTGTGGCTAATAAATTATTGTATCCTGGCAAGAGTATAGATTTTGCAGATGAAACATTAGCCGGACCCTCTCCTTTGGCAAAAGAACTATTTGGTTTTCCTTTTATAAAAAGTGTATTTATTGCCAGCAATTTTATTACACTTACAAAAACCGTAGATACAGAAGATTGGCAAGATGTTATACCCACCATTAAAGAATTTTTAAAACAATATTTAGAGAATGGTGGTGTAGTGGTAAATGATGATGAAGTAGCCAAAGTAAAACAAGAAGCAACCAATACCGTTAGTGCCGATGATGATGATATTGTAAAGCGTGTAAAAGAGTTGTTAGAAAATTACGTAAAGCCTGCAGTAGAAATGGACGGTGGCGCAATACAATTTAAAAGTTACAATGATGGTATTGTGAACCTGATGTTGCAGGGAAGTTGCAGTGGATGCCCCTCTTCTATGATTACTTTAAAAGCAGGTATTGAAGGGATGATGAAGCGCATGATTCCGGAAGTTAAAGAAGTGGTTGCAGAAGCAGAATAATTTAAATCGAACCAATTGAATCATAAAAATCCATTGCAAGCATCACCCATGCAAGCGATGGATTTTTTATTAACAGCAAGGCATAAATGGATACATCAATTCTATTGAATCAACTTATAGAAGGCATCAAGCAAACCACCATGCTGGAGTTTATTGGTGTATTTGCCGGTATTGCCAGTGTATGGTTTAGTAAAAAAGAAAACATTTTAGTATATCCGGTAGGCTTAATCAATACGGTTATTTATATCTATTTAAGTATCAAAGGAAATTTATTGGGAGAAGCCAGTGTAAACCTATATTATACCATCATGAGTATTTATGGGTGGATACTTTGGTCTAAAAAAGATGCACACAAAAAAGAACATGTATTGCACATTACACTGAACAATACAAAAGACTGGATCATACAGTTATTGTTTTTTGGAATACTATATGGTGTGTTGTTTTTTTCGCTTACAGAACTTAAACAATCATTTGCTTCAGGAGCGATACCCTGGGCAGATGCATTAGCCAGTGCTACCGCCTACACCGGAATGTGGTTAATGGCCAAAAAGAAAGTAGCAAGCTGGTATTGGTGGATTGCTACAAACATCACTTCTATACCGCTGTATTTTATGAAGGGATATGTATTTACCAGTGTACAATTTATGGTACTATTAATATTAGCCATACAAGGATTAATTAGTTGGTATAAAAAGGCGCAACATGCAACAAATTAAAAAGGTAGTAGTAATTGGTCCGGAGTCTACCGGAAAAAGCACCCTGTGTAAACAGTTGGCCAACCATTTTAATACATTGTGGTGCGAAGAGTATGCGCGCGAATATTTATTAGAACATGGTACGAATTATACAGCAGATGATTTGTTAACTATTGCAAAAGGTCAGTTGGCATTAGAAGACATTTATACCAATCAGACCGCAGCACTAATTAATAAAGAGCCCAACACGCCGCCGGTTTTATTTGTAGATACAGATATGTATGTAATGAAAGTGTGGAGTGAGTATGTGTTTGGCGTATGCGACTTTTTTATTTTAGAGGAATTGGTAAAGCACGATTACGATTTGTATTTACTCTGTAATATTGATTTGCCTTGGGTTAAAGATGAATTAAGAGAATACCCCGATGAGCAACCCCGCATTGAGTTGTTTCATATTTA
>JBIIAP010000067.1:0-11216 GCA_044239855.1 Sediminibacterium sp.
AACACGCCGCCGGTTTTATTTGTAGATACAGATATGTATGTAATGAAAGTATGGAGTGAGTATGTGTTTGGCGTATGCGACTTTTTTATTTTAGAGGAATTGGTAAAGCACGATTACGATTTGTATTTACTCTGTAATATTGATTTGCCTTGGGTTAAAGATGAATTAAGGGAATACCCCGATGAGCAACCCCGCATAGAGTTGTTTCATATTTATAAAGACCTGCTCATTAATCAACATACACCGTGGGCAATAATTAGCGGAAATTATGAAGCGCGATTGAATGCAGCAGTAAAAGCAGTAGAGGGGATATTAAAATAACCATTCGCCCAAAGTATTGCATATCTATTACCAATCGTGCTTTGCAATTAACACACAACAATAATATTTATACGTACTGTTTTCATTATACGCCCAACCAATTGCTATATCGTAGCATTGCTTATGAAAATCATCGATACCCAGTAAGTGAACTCTATGACCCGCTTTGCTGTGAACCCGTTCTTTACCATCACTAATTAATTGAATAATAGCATCGACTGGTGATTTTGCACCGGCACTAAGCGATTCAAAAAAGTTGGTAGACTTTTGTTTTAACCACGCAGCATTTAAGGTATAGCCCGTTTCATTTATAAAGTAATTCATTCCGTATCCTTCGGGATTTACATGGTTAAAATAATTTCGGTTGGCCATGTCTTCTGCTTTTTGTTGGGCAGCAATAGCCAATTGATCGTTCCATTTTAAAGGTGCAGATGCCGGAATGTTATTAAGCGTAACACCAATGGTTTGGGAAAACGCTTCGGGATTTGCCCGTATTTTATTTAAAAAATCAACGGCTTCAGCTATTTCAGGAGTTTGCGATTGAATGGCAGCAGTGCTAAAAAACAAACCGAACAATAAGAAGGAAATAAACAAATAATTGGATTTCATTATAAGGAGGATTGGTGTTTGGTATAAATATAATAAAAGACCAGATTGGTTGTACCTGATGGAATGCTAAATTAAAACCAAAATTTTCCATCATTTGTTTTAATTTTATCGTTATCCTATAAATATAATTCATGCATCGAAAAATTATTTTAAATTTAATTTTAGTGTTGGTAGCGACCAACACGGTTCTTTCTAAAAAAGATGTACATGGTGGATTTGTTATAGCTAACAATAAGTTTACGCATTACAAAAAGGTGCATATCATTTCAGATACCATTACCAATTCATTAATTGGCAAGTGGGTAGGGAACCCAATCATTTACCAATACAAAGAATTTACTGTGTCATTTGGTGCTGATAACCTGTTTAATTTGGTTGAATATAATACCGAAACCAAGAAAAGGAAATCGTTAACCGGCCCACAAAAAAGATCGGATGGCTCAATTGTTCAATTACAATTAAAGTATGCGCCTGTAATGAACCAACCTACGTTTAATTTATTATTAACGCCGGTAATAGATGGTGTTGAATTTGAGAAAAAAATGTATGCTAAATATGCTTTGCTGAATACTACTACGATGAAGCTGGTGTTGTTATTTGATGATTCTACAGCAACTTCCAATGCGGAAGAAATTATTTTAAGAAAACAAAACTAATGTAACACTTTTTATGCCGCTTGAATAAATGTTTATTTGGCGCGCACTAAATGCATGATGTCTTCATCGTCTTCAATATTACGCATTTGCTGCATTATTTGAGGGTAACGCCAGGCCACCCTTCTGCTCATTGGTTGTACGGTAAACTTTTTAGGATTGGGTAAGCAGGCAATAATCATAGCTGCTTCTGCACGCGTAAGATTTTTTGCAGGTTTATTAAAATAATGTTGAGCAGCAGCTTCAATACCAAAAATGCCCGGCCCCATTTCAATCACATTTAAGTACACTTCTAAAATTCTTTGTTTACCCCAGATCCATTCAATTAATTTAGTAAAATATAGTTCGGGTACTTTTCTAATGTATTTAGAAACGCCACTGCCTTGCCATAAAAAAACATTTTTAGCGGTTTGTTGAGTAATGGTGCTGGCTCCGCCCCCTAAAGGTATTTTAGTTTTCTTTTTCTTCTTTTTAGGTTTTAAACTTTTTTCAATGGCATCCCAGTCAAATCCACCATGATCGGGATAGGCTTGATCTTCGCTGGCAATAGCGGCTAATTTTACAGAGGGGTTTATTTCATCCCAACTTACGTAATCGCGTTTTAAACCGTACTCAAAAGCATTGTTGATTTGTGTAATGGTGATGGGGGGCATTAACCATTTGGTAAGAATGGTAAATAATAAGGAACTAATAAATAAAATAAGAAAGGCTCTTTTAATATAGATCCAGCTTTTTGCGACTATACCTTGTTTTTTTGTTGCCATACTGTAAGCTTACTATTTTTTTATTGCTTCTCCAAAATGTAAAACGCCCCAACATAATGCAATACCAAATCCAATTAATATTAGTCCGGACAAGATGTTAACGTAATGAAGATTTTTAGCGGTAAGTTTAGAGCGCAGTTTGCCGGCAAAATATACTTTTAAGATATCGCTCAATAATACAAAAACCAAACAAGTAAAAAACACAATGAACTTATACTGAGCAGGATTAACCGTATCGGCCGCATCTCCTATAATTGCTGCAGTCCAGGCGAACCAAAAAATAAACACACCCGGGTTCAACATATTCATAAAATAACCGGCCAGAAATATTCCTGCAAAATCTCTTTTTCTAAATTTCTTTACAATGATTTTATTCTCCTCATCTGTTTTTACTTTTTTAAAAAACAGCGTATAAATCCCTACGATAATTAAAAAGATACTGCCGGTTACAGCAATTGCGGTGCTATGACTTAAAGCCATTGTAAAAAGGGTAGTAAAAAAATTACAAACCAGTACCAAGGTAATATCACTGGCAGAAACACCGGCTACAAAAGTATACCCTGCTTTATGTCCGTTGTTGATACTTTGCTTGATAATAGCAAAAATAACCGGGCCAACGGAAATGCTCAAGAAAATCCCCAGCACTAAACCTTTTATAATTGGTGCAAGCATAAATACATCGTTAGCAAAACAAGTGATAAATATGGTGTAATAATTAATTTGCCTTTGTTAAAAACAGCTGCCAGTCTTCCAACATTTGTCCTTTTAGCACACGAGGAAACTTATGTTGTCCGCCCATTTTACCTTTTGTTTTCATGAAGTCGAGAAAGTGTTGTTCGCTTAAAACTTTTAAATTAATTTCTTTTAAAGCGCTTTTACGTTCAACGGCATAGTCGTCGTTTAACTCATTTAAACAGGCATCAATACAAGCGCAAATTTCGGCTTCATTTACTTTGTCGTTGCAAGCAATATACCATTGATGGCCAAAGAAGTTGCCGCAAGGCACACCCGCAACGGTAAATTCGGGGATGCTGATATTAAATTTTTCACTGGCCATTTGAATGGCTTTGTTCATATTATCTACGCTGAGGTGTTCGCCCACCAAACTTAAAAAGTGTTTGGTTCTTCCGGTGATAATAATTTCTGCCCGTTCTTTATCAACAAATCTAACTGTATCGCCAATTAAGTACCGCCAGGTGCCGGCAGATGTGCTGATGAGCAGTGCGTAATCTTTACCTTCTTCTACCTCATGCAACATAAATGCTTCCGGATGATCAATCATATCTCCATCTGCATTAAAATTAACCTCATCAAAAGGCACGAATTCTAAAAAAATATGTTCGTTGGTAACCAAGCGCATACCGGTTGCATTTTGTCGGTCTTGATATGCGATAAAACCTTCACTGGCTAAATATGTTTCAATATAGGTAATAGGTTTACCCAATAATTTTTCAAATCCTTTTTTATATGGCTCAAAACTTACACCGCCATGCACAAAAAATGCAAGGTTGGGCCATAGTTCATGAATATTATTTAGTTTATATCGTTCTACAATTTGCTCAACACATAATTGAATCCAGGCCGGAACGCCAATTAAAAAGCCAATATCCCATTGCGGAGCTTTGTCAACAATTTCATTGATTTTTTTATTCCAATCTTTTTGCTTGGCAATTTTTTTACCGGGCTTATAAAAAGGTTGAAACCACAAAGGTGTTTTTTTTGCAGTAATTCCACTTAAATCGCCTGCAAAATATCCGTTGCCTTTTTGCAGTTCGGTGCTACCGCCAAGGGTAAGCCAACCCTTACCAATTGAAGAAAAAGGAATGTTTTCATAAGCACGCAGGCTGAAAAGCTGCTTAATCATTATGGTTTTATTGCCTTTTAAAACATCGTTCGTAATAGGAATATACTTGCTGGAAGACTCACTGGTGCCGCTGCTTAGCGCGTAATATTTAATTTTTCCCGGCCAACAAATATCCGATTGTCCCTCAATTGTTTTGTGCCACCATTCGCTATAAATTTTATTATAATTATAGGTAGGAACCAGTTCCTGAAATTTCTTACCCGGATGTTTGCTAAGTAAAATCTCATCAAACCTAAAAGCCTGACCAAATGCGGTAAAACGAGCCTTTTTAAGCAACTTTTTTAAGACCCTAAGCTGTTCCCTACGCAAATTATTCGTAGGCAAACGAAGGGCTTTTAAAATTGAATTAGGTACTTTAATATCAAAAATGGGCATTACTAAAAGGTTGTTTTTGGGGCTACGAAGCTAAAACAAATGTGTTATACTGCCATAGTTAAGTTGATTAGCATTAAAAAAAACCAATATGAATAACGCTATGAGCAGGATGGATTAACGAGGGAACAATTTAACAAAAGCCGTTTTAATCCATTACCATAGCCCTGCTTAAACTTCCCGAAAGCTATAAATAACTAAACTTTAATAATGTTTCCGGCGTAAACGCTACCAAAACTTTCAAAATCACCTAAATGGGCGTTACTTTTGCAGCATGTTTAAACAAACGCTACTAAAAGCTGCCGAGGCAGGTGCAGCAGAATTAAGCCGCTTTTTTAATGGAAGCTTTGAAATCAGTAACAAGGAAGGGGTAAATAACCTGGTAACAGAAGCCGACCATGCTTCTGAAAGAGCCATTATGGCTGTTATTCAGCAAGATTATCCGGATCATTATATTTTAACGGAAGAATCCGGAGAAATCATTCAAGACTCTACCTATAAATGGATCATAGACCCGATAGATGGAACGGTAAATTTTGCAAACGGTATTCCGCTTTGCTGTGTAAGTATAGGTTTGGAGCAAGATGGCAAAATGATAATGGGTGCGGTATATAATCCGATTATGAATGAATTGTTTTTTGCGCAAAAAGGATTTGGCGCCACCTTAAACAACAAACAGATACAGGTAAGCCAGAAAACCGAAGTCATTAAAAGCTGTTTGGTTACCGGATTTCCTTATACGTATTTAGATGAGCCCAATGGCCCCATTCAGGTTTTTGAAAAACTAATTAGAAAAGGCGTTCCTGTAAGAAGATTAGGAAGTGCCGCCATAGACTTATGCTGGGTGGCTGCCGGTAGATTTGATGGATTTTATGAGCATAAACTACAGGCTTGGGATAGCGCAGCCGGATTTTTAATGGTAGAAGAAGCCGGGGGTAAAGTAACTGATTTTAAAGGGGAGCATTACTCGCCCTACCAGCCACACTTGTTGGCCACCAACGGAAAAATTCATGATGAATTGTTGGGCATTATTAACGGGGCATCTTTATAATAAAAAGTACGAATGGAAGAAAGAACAGAAATAGCCAATTTAGGGGAGTTCGGGTTAATTGACCACCTCACTAAAAATATAGAAATACAAAATGCTTCTACTATTTTAGGAGTAGGGGACGATGCAGCCGTAATAGACCATTTTGGGAAACAAACCGTAGTTACAACCGATTTATTGTTAGAGGGGGTGCATTTTGATTTAATGTATACCCCATTAAAACATTTGGGGTATAAAGCGGTGGTGGTAAACCTGAGTGATGTATATGCGATGAATGCAACGCCTACGCAGATTACTTTAAGTATAGGCATCAGTAATAGATTTAGCGTAGAAGCCTTGAACGAGTTTTATGAGGGCGTATATTTTGCCTGCGAAAAATATGGGGTAGACTTAATTGGTGGCGACACCTCTTCTTCCTTAAAAGGATTGGTGATTTCCGTAACAGCAATAGGAGAAGTAACGCCCAATGCATTTGTAAAAAGAAGCACCGCTCAAAAAGGTGATTTGATTTGTGTGAGTGGAGAATTGGGAGGTGCTTACCTGGGGTTGACCTTAATGGAAAGAGAAAAGAAAATTTATCAGGAGAATCCACAAATACAACCCGATCTTGAGAACGAAAGTTATATTGTAGGAAGATTATTGAAGCCAGAAGCCCGAAAAGACATCATTGAATTTTTCGAGAAAAACAACATCGTGCCCACTTCTATGATGGATGTGAGTGATGGCATTAGCAGCGAAATTTTACACTTGTGTAAGCAATCTAATTTAGGTGCAGTAGTGTATGAAGAAAAACTACCAATAGCCGATGATAGTAGAAAAGCGGCTTATAAGTTTGGATTAGACCCAACGGTATGTGCATTAAATGGCGGAGAAGATTATGAGTTAATCTTTACATTGAAACAAGAAGACTACGATAAAATTACCCTTAACGAAGAAATCAGCGTAATTGGTTACATGGCCGATTTAGAGGAGGGTATTAAGTTACACACTAAAGGCGGCAATCAATTTAATATAACAGCACAGGGCTGGAATGCTTTTCAACAATAATTTATTGAATGAGAGCTGTTTATTTAAGTTGGATATGGGTACTGTTTGCGTATAACGTTGCTGCTCAAAATGTATTTACAAAAAAGTTTACGCCTCTACAAATGAAAGAGGAGGCTGCTTTGTTGAAAAACATTGTAGAAGCCAATCACCCAAGTGTATATTGGCACATTACTAAAGATCATTTTGATAGCGTGTATCAACAAGTGGTGAATGGTATTACGGTAGACATGAACGAAAACGAATATCGGAACAAGCTGGCGTTATGGTTAAATGAAATAAAGTGTGGGCATACTGTTGTTAGATATGCTAAAAGAACCGCTAAAAAAATCCAACAAAATAAAACACCACAGTTTCCTTTGTTAATAAAGGTTTGGGCAGATAGCATGGTAGTATATGGCAGCTTAAACAAACCAGATACTTTGTTTAAAAACGGCACCATTATTACGGCCATAAATGGAAGAAGTTGCCGGCAAATTATAGACAGTATTTTTCCTTACATATCTACAGATGGTAATTCCATCAATCACAAAAATCAGGTATTGAGTAATTCGTTTGGGTTTTGGTACACGAGTGTTTTTGGAGCAGATAGTAATTATCGTATTCAATATATAGATCGGAATCATCTACCACAAACAGCTGAAATAAATTCATATAAAGCAGCAACAAAACTTCCCGCTAAAAAATCAACCGATACAGTTCAACTAAAGCAAGAACCCGGGCTTAGTAAAAAAGCGATGAAGTTGTTGAGTCAAAGATCACTCAACATAGATACGGTTAAAAGTATTGCAACAATGCGGTTGAATACATTTACAGGAAGTAATTTAAAACAATTTTTTAGCAAGAGTTTTGAGCAAATCAATCAATTATCAATCAAACATTTAATTATAGATCTCAGAAGTAATGGTGGAGGGCGCGTGTCTAACTCAACAGCGTTAACGCAATACATCATCAATCATTATTTTAAAATAGCAGATAGTGTGGTTGCTAATGGCAGAAACATTAAATATGGCAGGTATATACACCCGTTTATTTTTAATTGGCTGGCGATGAAAATATTTTCTAAAAAAATGCAGGATGGCAAAATGCATTTTAATATGTTTGAAAAGCGCGAGTACCTGCCTAAAAATAAAAACTGGTATAAAGGGAAAGTATATCTATTACAAGGAGGCAATACATTTTCTGCATCCACAATGTTTATAGGAGCATTAAAAGGGCAGTCTAACGTAACTGTGGTAGGAGAGGAAACGGGTGGCGGTAGTTATGGAAATTCGGCTATGTTAATACCTTCAATTGTATTGCCCCACAGCCGGTTAAGAATTAGTTTACCCTTGTATAGGGTTGTGTTGCATAAAGGCGGAGAAAAAGGCTGCGGCATAATGCCCGATGTATTGGTGCCACCTTCCTCCAATGCTATTGCGGAGGGGAAAGATGTGAAGATAGAAAAAGTGTATGAAATGATTAAAAACAGAAAATTAATTGAAAATTGACAATGGGTAATTCAAAAATTATAATTATCCATTATCAATTGAAATATTGAATTCATCCGCATCTTTCCAGAAAGGGAATTTAGATCGGACATCTGCTAAAGTGTTTTTGTTGAGTAAAAGCGTGTAAATATCTTCTTGCTGATTGTTGGTATAAATAATTTCTCCCAGCGGATCTACCACCATACTATCTCCGCTGTGGGCAATTCCATTACCATCATTACCTACTCTGTTAACTCCAATCACATAACATTGGTTTTCGATAGCGCGTGCAACTAACAACGATTTCCAGGCATAACTCCTGCGTTCCGGCCAGTTGGCAACGTAAATGAGCACATCAAACTCGGGTTCGGTAGAAGTAGATTGTTGACGAGCCCAAACAGGAAACCGTAAATCGTAACAAATTTGCAGATTTATTCTCCAGCCATTTACGCTACTAATAAGGCGCTTGTTGCCCGCGGTATAATGGTTGTGTTCACCTGCAAAAGCAAATCGATGCCGTTTATCGTATGAGCCAATCATTCCATTGGGTAATACCCACAATAAGCGGTTAAAGTATTGGTTGTTTTCTTGAATAATAACAGAGCCGGTTAAAATAATTTTGTATTGCGCCGCCATTTTTTTCATCCATTGAACGGTAGTGCCCTCCATATTTTCTGCCAGCGCGGACGGGTTCATGCTAAATCCGGTGGTAAACATTTCGGGAAGTATAACCAAGTTGGTAGGTGTTTGAATAGATTTTATTTTCTGTTCAAACTGTAACAGGTTAGCTGGTTTATTTTCCCAAACTAAATCGGATTGTATAAGCGTAACGGATAGCATGGAGTAAAGTTAGGGAGAGATGGGTAAACAAACACAACGCTTAATTAAACAGATACGCTAATTGAAATCCAATATATCGTTGATCTTTAATTTGTGAAGGGGTTTCTTTTGATTGAAAAACATATTCTAATTTACAACTTGTTCTTTTTTCTGCAAAGCAAACCCCTATAGCACTTTGAAGCATAACAGGAGCAAGGGATTGCGTAACCGCTTTGGGAGAGGAGGATAGGAGTCCACCTTGTATGGTTGCATTATACCCTTGTGCAATAATTTGTGGGTACCAATAGGCAAAAAGCTCATATTCTTTTTTGTTGCCGGATTGTTTGTCTGTAATACGGGCATTCCATAAAACACTTGCCGAATTTTTTTCGAAAGCACCTGCAACCAACATTGCCCCCAGTTTAGCATTGGTAAAGGCGGTACCAATATTAACCTGACCAACGGGTATTAATTTAGCCCACTTATTTTCTGCAATGGTTTTAGCATAAGTTAATCCGGCATCAACGCTTAGGGAATTACCAATTTGGTATTCCCATCCGTAAAACTGTGCATACCTCAATAAAGTATGATAAGTTTCTTGCATGCCTTGCCCCCAGGATGCCGGTCCAACTATACCTAACGACCCGGAGTATTGAACAAGTGCTTCTTTTTTTAAGAAAGCTGTTTTGGTGTAGTTGAGGTTTAAATAACCGCAATAGGCCCGGTCTATATCAGAAGGTTTTCTAACGTTTCTGGAAAGTGGCGTATATATTTTTTGACTCAATTCAAAAGCATGTATTTGCTTAAGATCGTTTTTTGATTGGGCAAATGAATAATTTAAAAAGAAACCGTTGGTATAATACGCATCATTGTAAATAAATAAATACGCATCGTTATCTGTTCTGAAAGAAAAGGATTTATTGAAATTTTTATCGGTTGATTGCTGAGCGGTTAAGGAAACAGCACTACATAAATAAAGAAACAGGGCGATCGTTTTTCGTTGGAGGAGGGCAGCATTCATGTGCTTATATTTATTCATTTTTTATGATTTCATGGAATGTGCCACTTAAATAATTCGGTTGGTATGCAAACCTTGCTTATGGCTATTTCATGAATAGTTTAGTTAACTTTTGATTTTTTGAATGAGCCGTTGAATTAATTCAGATTCGTATCCTTTTTGTAAAAGATAAGCCATTGTTTTAGCTTGTCGGTTAATATATTGTTCACTTTTTAAGGAAGCCCACTTGTTTGCCACCAGTTTTTCAGCTACCGCTTCGTATGTTTCCCGGTCTATCTCCTTTAATCCCTTTTTGATATTGTACTCACTTACTTTTTTTTGGCGAAGTGCGTATACAATTTTGTTGATTCCCCACTTTTTTTGTCTGAAATACCCCCCGGCAAATAATTGAGCAAAACGCTCTTCATTCAGGTAGTTTTCTTCAATTAACCTAGAAATAAGTTGCTCCACTTCGGCCTTCCTAAGCCCAAAACTGTATAATTTTTCTTTTACATCGGCATGGCAGCGCTCCTGATAGCTACAAAAATGCTTTAATTTTAAAAATGCCTGTTCCGGTGTAGCAGAAGATTTTCTAGTAAACAATCCTATTTTTGCGTTAAAGTAGCAATATTTCCTGAAAAAAATTAAACAAGATCTGTACTAAATTTTTGCAGATTCTGTAAAAACCCGTTAATTTGATGTCTGAATCTTAACAAATTACAGTAGGTTTGTTGAAGTAAAAACCATAACGACACATGAAATTTATTGTTTCCTCCTCTTCTCTCTTAAAACATCTGCAACAAATTAGCGGTGTTATTAATGCCAATACGGTTTTACCTATTTTGGAAGATTTTTTGTTTGAAATTCAAAATAAGAAGCTAAACGTAGTGGCTACGGATCTTGAAACGGTTATGCGTGTTCAGATGGATGTTGAAAGTAAAGACAACGGAAAAGTGTGTATACCTGCAAAAATATTACTCGATTCTTTGAAGAATATTGCAGATCAACCATTAACTTTTTCTATTGATGCTAATTTTGCAGTAGAAATAACCAGCGATAATGGTAAGTATAAGGTAATGGGCGAAAATCCGGACAACTTTCCTAAGGAGCCATCTGCAGACGACACAACTAGTTTTAAAATGGCCAGCGGTGCATTATTAACGGCTATTAATAAAACATTGTTTGCAGTTAGTGGCGATGATTTAAGACCTGCCATGACCGGTGTATTTTTTGAATTGAATAAGGATTATGTTCAA
>JBIIAP010000002.1:0-33195 GCA_044239855.1 Sediminibacterium sp.
CTAGACTGCGAAACCTTAGCAAATCCATAACCGGGTAAATCTACTAAATACCATTTTCCTAATCCTTTGTTATGCGGGGTAGTGCTCTCGATGTCGAAATGATTAATCAACTGCGTTTTACCTGGCGCAGAAGACGTTTTAGCCAGTTTGTTATTACGGCATATCATATTAATTAACGACGACTTTCCAACATTGCTTCTTCCAATAAATGCAAACTCCGGTCGATCAGCTTTAGGACACTGACTTTGATCGGCATTTGAAATCAGATAGACTGCTTTTTTGATTTCCATACTGCAAGGTAAACAAAAGCGCCCATAGGTAAAATTTCCTATGGGCGCTGGTATATATTTCCTAAAATTTAAAAAGAAGCTCTTAATGTAATGGAACAGTTTCTGCCCGGAGCCGACACGCCACTGGCAAAATATCGGTAGTTTTTGTCGAAAATATTTTCTAGCAAAACTTGTGTACTTAATTTTTCATTGAACTGAAAACCAAGTCTGGTATTGAAGGTAATCCATGATGGCATTCCATCTACAGTTGCGTATTGTAAATTATCTTCTCCATTGGGATTATAGTCGGCCAGCTTTTTCCAGCCATTAAATAAAGTATATAATTCTGTTTTCCATTTACCGGCACTTTGTTTAAAGGAAACTTTACCGTAAACAGGAGGCACATGGTCTAATGGTATATTGCCATTCAACGGATCTGTAAATTTACCCTTGGTATAAGTAACTACCCCCTCTAACTGCATGTTTTTAGTGAAAAAATAAGAGGCATTCATACTAAACCCAAACAATTGAGCTTTAGCCTTATTTTGCATAGCATATACCGCACTTTTTACTCCACTATACAAAATGCTGTCCTGACCATTAAAAGTAGATTTATCTAAAACCAATGCATTTTTAAACAAAGTGTAGAAAACAGACAATCCATAATTCAACCCATCTCCAAATTGTTGCAGATTAAAAGAGGTGTTATAAGTGTATTCAGGCTTTAATTCAATGTTTGGCACTACCACCATACCGGTTCTGGAATCAAATACTTTGGCTAAATCATCTACATTGGGTGAGCGGAACCCGCTGTTTAATTCCAATGAAAGCTTTAGGTTAGAAGAACTGGCATATACTATTCCAAAATTACCGGTAACGGCTGAATGGCTTTGTGTAGCCCGGGTAAAAGGGAATTTGGTAAGGGAAGTATCAACAAAACGAGCATCCATCCGAACCAGGTTCAATCTAAGTCCATCGTTAATTGTCCAGTTATCATTTATTTTATACGTATGCTGTGCATATAAAGCGTGATACGACATATTGGTTGGCCCATCAGCATAACGGGTAGTAATGCGAGAAGCTGCTCCAGTGGCAATGTTTTTCCGCTCTGCGGTAGACTGTACAAAGTTGATGTAGCTTTCTGCCCCTAGGTGTAACTCATTTTTTCCGTAGCTGTGTTTGGCATCTGCCGTTACGCCAAATACATGAACTTTTTCCCACCTGAAATCTTTGTTATTGTTTTGAAACTTTCTGCTCATCCTACTTTCTTCTACCTGTTGAACATTTGCAACAACCTGAATGTCTTGAAAAAAACCGACCTGTTTAGTAGCATTAAAATGATAAGAAGCCATACTTCTGAATTGAGGCCCGTAATACCATTCTGCATACACAGGCTTTCCACCTGCGTCCTTTTCAGTCGATCGGTCATATCTGGGAAGATCATTGGTATTAGATAATTGAAAGTTAAATAAGTGACTTATTTTTTCATTGGGCTTAAATAATACTTTTTGCATCAAATCGATCTGACGGTAACCAATGGGCGTTTGATTGTCTGGGTTGGCATTGGGTACTACCAAGTCCGAATTACCGGATCGAACTACTAAAAAATCTTTTTTACCAAAATCCGGATAAGCGCTCAACCTGTTTTTGCCCTGAACCACATCTCCAAAAGATCCATATGTAAAGGAGGTTAATGAAGCCCATTTTTTTCCGCCAATGTTCAACTGAAAATTGCCACGGTTTTCGTGAACTGCGTTGGCATATCTAAGCGTGGTATTGCCCGAAATCAACGTTTTATTACTATCAGAAAGCTTCGGTTTTTTAGTGAACATATTTATTACGCCACCTAATGCATCGCTGCCATACAAAGTAGAAGATGGGCCGTAGATCACTTCTAATCTATCTAACACCATATTGTCTACAGAAATAATATTTTGCAAGTGACCAGACCTGTAAATAGCATTGTTCATTCGCACGCCATCTACCATTAACAAAATCCTGCTGGCCTCAAACCCACGTATTACAGGACTTCCGCCACCCTGCTGGCTTTTCTGAACAAAAACTTTACCTGAATTAATTAATACATCGGCGGTATTGTTTTGATAAGTTAACTGTTGACTGGTTGTTAAAACATCAACAGTTTGTGCAATTCGCTTAAATTTTTCAGCAAATTTATTCGCAAATACAACCACTTCGTTTAATGCGTGATGCTTTGATAAAAGGGTGTCATTTTCTTCCTGTGCATGCAAATGAAAGATGCATCCCAGGAAGAAAAATGCTGTCATACATTTTTTCTTCATCGAATACTATTTAACAGACTATAAGTTCGTGACCATAAAACTGCTTATAGCCTAAAAAAAATAAAACTATTGTTGCTTAAAGAAAAAAAGAAAGCTGTGGTGGGGGTTTAATTACTTCTAGACAAGCAGTGGAAATATGAGTAGCATAATTGTAAGTATAACAATTCAAGTGTTTAGTTAGCATCAATAGGGGCTGGATATCAACAGCTGCGGTTAAGGATTGTATTTTAATTATTTTAGCCAGCATTGCTTGCTGGTGCTTTTTAGAGATAAGAAGATTATCGATTTGTTGATTGAGTTGGACTTCTTTTTTGTCAGATAAACAGGCTATTTCAACCAGTCCATCAGGCAGAGAGCGAAGTGCATGCACATCAAACATTTCTCCATTTAACAAAAATTCATGGCCTTCATCTACCCATTTAATTTGGTCTTTAGCCAACACCATTTTTTGAAGGATGGATTGCTCCATCGACTCTTTTACCATAAAACGATGGAGGGATTTCGCAAGTTGCAAAGAGGTAAATAGTATTAAAGGAATTGTATAAATCCCTAATAATGCCATTGCAATCGTTTTCTTATATCGAATCAATCTGTTTGTTATTACTTTCTTTTGAGTACTAAACTGTCGGCAGGGTATTTTGCTTTAATGGTATCTCTAACTGCGCTAAACCAGTTAAATAATAACTCTTTATCAGCATCTGTTAATTTAGCGTTTTTGTGTATTA
The DNA here is from genome assembly GCA_044239855.1 of Sediminibacterium sp. Lineage (GTDB taxonomy): Bacteria > Bacteroidota > Bacteroidia > Chitinophagales > Chitinophagaceae > Sediminibacterium. Next base: position 3,295 of record JBIIAP010000002.1, read on the forward strand.
CTGTATATGGCTTTAATGGCATTTCCCCTTCTCTAATTTCATCAATACATTCTTCTAGTTTTTTGTATTGACGAGCAATGCTGTAACTAGCAAACTCATTAAAATTAAGGTGTTTTTTTGCGTCTTTAACATGATCGTTAATCCACCATGCTAAGGGCTGTACTGATGCATACCAGGGATAAATGGTATTATTGCTATGACAATCGTTACAAGCTTTAGTTAATATTTGTTGCACATTTCCCGGAACAGTATAAATGGTAGAGATGTCTTTCTCTTTATTATTAGACGTGTTTTTAGTAGGTCGAATAGATTGCATTAAAATTAAAAGAATCAATATAGCCAAACCAACATTTTTAAGTGTCTTCATAGGATTATTTAATTAATGGTTTACCAATATATTTCCGGTCATTTCTTTAGGAATAGACAAACCCATTACACTTAATATAGTGGGCGCTATATCCCCCAATTTACCACTATTTACTGTACCTTTCCAATTTTTATCGATAATAAATAATGGAACAGGGTTCAAGGTATGAGCGGTATTAGGACTGCCATCTTCATTAATCATGAAATCGGCATTGCCATGATCGGCTGTAAGAAAAATAGTATAGTCATGTTCAATTGCCTCCGTAACCAACTTACTTACACAACTATCAACCGTTTCAGCGGCTTTAATAGCAGCGGAGAAATCGCCTGTATGCCCCACCATATCTGCATTGGCAAAATTCAGGCAGATGAAGTCGGCCGACTCTTTGATTATTTCTGGTAATAGCTTTTCAGTGATTTCATTGGCACTCATTTCTGGTTGCAAATCATACGTTGCCACTTTAGGAGATGGCACCATAATCCTGCTCTCTCCCTCAAAAGGCTCTTCACGGCCACCACTAAAGAAGAAGGACACATGCGGATATTTTTCGGTTTCTGCAATTCGAATTTGTTTTTTTCCATTGGCAGCCAACACTTCGCCCAGGGTATTATTTAAGTTGTCATTCTGAAATATCACCGACACCAGTTTAAATTTTTGGTCATACAGCGTCATGGTAGTGTAGTGTAAATCCAGCTCATGCATATCATACTCCGGAAAATCTTGCTGAGTAAGTACTTCAGTGATTTCTCTACAACGATCGGTTCTGAAATTAAAGCATATAGCTACATCGCCATCTTCGATGGTGGCAACAGGTTCACCATTTTCTTTTACAATAACAGTAGGTAAAATAAACTCATCTGTTTTGCCAGCATCATAGGATTGCTGAATAGCTTCAGTTGCCGAATGCGCTGTATTGCCTTTAGCGTGTACCATACAATCGTATGCCAACTTAACCCTTTCCCAGCGTTTATCTCTATCCATTGCGTAATAGCGGCCATTAACTGTAGCAATTACACCGGTAGTTGCCTGCATATGTTTTTCAACAGATTCGATATAACCTAAGCCACTTTTAGGATCGGTATCACGACCGTCGGTAAATGCGTGAAGAAAAACATCTGTTAATCCGTGCTCTTTACAAATGCTGCATATCGCTTTTAAGTGACTGGTATGAGCATGCACTCCGCCATCACTCACCAAACCTAATAAGTGCAATTTTTTATTATTCGTCTTGGCAAATCGAATGGCATTTAAGAGCTGTTCATTTTTTGCAAATTCACCCGACTTAATCGCAACATTGATGCGTTGAAGCTCTTGGTAAACAATTCTTCCGGCGCCCAAATTAAGATGTCCTACTTCACTATTGCCCATTTGTCCATCAGGCAACCCAACATCTTCCCCGCAAGTAACCAATGTGGTGTGCGGATATTTTCCATATAAAGAACTTACGAAAGGAACATTGGCTTGTTGAATAGCGTCGGCAGATTTAACCTTTCCAAGGCCCCATCCATCCATAATAATTAACATGACTTTTTTGCTCATACTATGATTCTATACTATTTAAATTAAGGTTTAGACCGTACTTTTATGGTAATTAATGTAATTTATTCAAATTTGGCATGTTTTTCGCAAGTATTCAAACAAAATCTGTTTTATGCAAAGAATTATTTTATCGTTGTTGTTGATAGGACTTAGTTTATCAGTAAATGCACAATCCGAAACAGATGCGATTGTACAATCGTTGAAGACAGCAGATATGGAGACGATTTCCCGCCATTTTGATGACTTTGTAGACGTGAAGCTATTGGAGAAGGACGAAGTGAAGAACATGAGTAAGAACCAGGCGGCAATTGCCTTAAAATCGTTTTACGGAGAAAATGGAGTAAAGGGATTTGATAAAGTAACGGATGGAGGAAAAGGTAGTTTATCTTACTTAATAGGAAAACTTACCACAGGAAATAAAACGTACAACATTACCATTCAAATGAAGCAAAAACCTGCAGGTCTTCAGATTATAACGATTCGCATCAGTTAAACTTATTTCAATAATTGCAAAAAATAAGCAAAACACCTTTCTCTAATAACGGGAGAAGGGTGTTTTTTTATATCATAGAATTGGAATAGCTTTCTGATTAAATAATGTTTTAGTATTAAAGAATTAGAATTATTTTTGTAGTATAATCATGCGCAAAGTATTACTGTTTAAAGGATTGTAGGAATTTAAACAGATTTTAAAAAAGCAATATGAGCAAAAAAAACAAAGCCGATCAATTGGGATTTGTATACAGCACTGACCCAGGTTTTCAGTTTAACAATAGCGATGAAACACCGGCTGAAACGCTATCTCCCTCCAATCAACCATTAATAATCAGTTTAGATAAAAAGCAACGTGGAGGTAAAACGGTAACGCTTATATCGGGGTTTATTGGACAAGAAGAAGATTTAGCAACCCTTGCAAAAAGTTTGAAGAATTTCTGCGGAACCGGAGGAAGTGCAAAAGACGGAGAGGCAATCATACAAGGCGATCAAAGAGACAAAGTATTACTTTGGTTAACAAAAAATGGATACACAAAATCCAAGAAAAGATAAGTGCAAATAAGTTGATAAAATGTTTTAAATTTAATGGTAGCATCATCTTTTTTATTAAAAAATATTTTTAACTTTCCTCCATTAAATACTAACCCATAAATTAAATACTATCATGGCAAAAGCAATCAAAAAGAAAGTTGCGAAAAAAGCAGTTGTAAAAAAAGCAGCTCCTAAAAAAGTGGCGAAAAAAGCAGCTCCTAAAAAGGTAGCAAAGAAAGTAGTTGCTAAGAAGGCAGCTCCTAAGAAAGCAGCAAAAAAGGTAGTTGCTAAGAAGGCGGCTCCGAAAAAAGCAGCGAAGAAAGCAGCGCCAAAAAAGGCTGTAAAGAAAGTTGCTCCTAAAAAAGTAGCGAAAAAAGCAGCTCCTAAGAAGGTAGCGAAAAAAGTAGTTGCTAAGAAAGCAGCTCCAAAAAAGGTAGCTAAGAAAGTAGTTGCTAAGAAAGCGGCTCCTAAAAAGGCAGCGGTTGTTGCAAAGCCAGTAGCTAAGAAAAAAGTTGCTGCAAAAAAGAAAAGTCCTGCTAAGAAAGTAGTAGTTGCGCCAGTTGTTGTGGAAACAGCACCGGTTGTTGCGCCTACATTGTTTGGCGATGATTCTTCTTCCAACAACAGTTAATTTACAATTAATTAAAGTTGAATAGAGGTAGCGAGTTATATCGCTACCTTTTTTTATATGTTCATGTAAAAGTGTTTTGGTCTTGCCTATTTATTAGCGTGCTTCATTCTATACGACCTGGTTTTAGTGTACGCCTTATCCCTATCTAAATACGGCAATGTATAACGCTCATCAAAAAAATAATCTCGCCAGTGCCAGAATACTAAAGGATTTTTCCAAAAGTTACGGTAGAGCGTGTCGGTTAATATTTCAGGATGTTCCCGAGTATAATTAGTATCTCTTCTACCTCCAAACCAACCTAATTCGTCAGGACCAAGTCCATGTTCCCAAGAAAAATGTATAGCATCCTCTTTGATCATTACATACTGATAATAACCAAAATCTCGTTCAAATATTCTTATGATATACTTTAGTGGGGTAATATTTGTTAGTATAATAACTATTAATAATATAATCCCCCATATTTTTATTTTTTTGCTAATTTTCATATGATAGATTTTAATTACAATTAACAGTACTAACCTTCCCATTTTTGTTTAGACCGACTTCTATTTTTGTTGCATCCTTGTCATTTGATTGCTTTTTTTGTACTAATTTTTCATAAAGACCTGCGGGGCTCTGAAAAAAAGGTATTCGCATAGATGAGGAAATTGTATAGTTGACAGGTGTTGAAATATCTTGTTCTTTAAAAATTGAATTTATCTTATCTGTTCTTATTGAATTTAAAACATTTAATGCAAAATGAGCGCAATTATTATTATTTAAATCATATTTATTGGTACTCAATTGACTTATTGTTTGAATCAATGTATTAAAATTACTTTCAGAAATGTTATCCATTGTTAAACTTGCATTGTACTCATGTGGATTATTACCATTCATATTATTACCATCATTAACAAGCTTGCCATTTACTTCTCCAAAACTAATTGCTTTAAATGTTTTTTCAGGATAAAAACCTATTGTTTCAGTTACTGAAACCGGTCCATTTGCTTTAACCAATTCTAAGAATACATGACCTGCATTATTCGATGGATTCCACAATTGACTCGGATTAGCATTGTTGGGTACATCAACACATATTTTTACTGAGTATGTAGCACCTTCATTTTTAATTGCACCCAGGCACTTCAATATTTTATTAATATCAACTGGAACAACTGCGTTAGGTGCTGCGAAAATAATAGATTCTGGTGTTGCAGCATTTGCACCAGCATTAGCACTACTACTACTCATAATATTAGTTGGGATATAAGGTTCAATGGCAAAATTCTCCCCCACATAGGTTGTATAAGGTAAATAATAATTGATTGTGAATAATTTACCCCCCCCATTTTTTTGCACATAGTGTTAAAATTTAAAGATTGATTTAATTTTTTAAATTTAATATAAATTATTAACTATTTATACTAATTTTTATAGATTATTTATATTTATTATACATTTATTATAATTTTTTCGATGTGTTTAATGGTAAATTCATTTTGGACAATCGTATAAAAAATAGAAGCTATACATAAATCTTTCGTTTACATTTATCATTCTTTTCTGTCATGTTTCCCGATAAAAAAATACCTTTAAGCAGCATCTGATTTCATCAAAACTTTACTAAAAAATTTGCTATGCGTTATACCTTCCTGCTCATTTTTTGTCTGACCGGCCTTTCCCTATCGGCCCAAACAACCAGTAAAATTGCCGACAAAACCAAAAACATGAAACGCTTTGATGGCTACTTCCCCTTTTGGTGGGATGCTTCTTCCGGTAAAATTTGGTTGTTGGTGAACAAGCTCGATCAGGAATTTTTATATGTAAATTCTTTGCCAGCAGGACTGGGCTCCAATGATATTGGGCTAGACAGAGGACAAATAGGTGATACCCGCATTGTGTACTTTCATAAAGTGGGTAAGAAATTAATGCTGGTACAACCCAATTACGATTATCGTGCTACCTCCAACGATATCAATGAACAAAAAGCAGTGAGAGAATCTTTTGCTCAATCTACCATTGCTGGTTTTACGGTGGATGAAGAAGAAAACGATCAGGTATTAATTGATTTTACTTCTTTTTTATTAAGAGATGCTCATGGAGTTGCCGATAAAATTAAAAGCATGAAACAAGGCAGCTACTCGCTTAATGAAGCGCGTTCTGCAGTATATATCAACCACACTAAAAACTTTCCAAAGAATACCGAATTAGAGGCCAGCATTAGTTTTACAGGCGGCGCCGATGCCGGCAAGTTTGTTTCAACAGTTGCGCCTTCTACGGAAGCTATTACACTGCGCATGCACCACTCCTTCATTGAATTGCCCGACCATCAATATCAACCACGCCCCTACGATATCCGAAGCGGTTATTTTGGTATCAGCTATTTCGATTACAGCAGTGATTTTACGGCGCCCATCGAAAAAAAATTTATCTCCCGCCATCGGTTAAATAAAAAGGACCCATCTGCGGCAATGAGTGAACCCGTAAAGCCCATTGTTTATTATTTAGATAATGGTACACCTGAACCCATTCGCTCTGCTCTATTAGATGGCGCCAGGTGGTGGAATCAGGCATATGAAGCTGCTGGTTATCATAATGCGTTTATTGTAAAAGTATTGCCCGATTCTGCCGACCCAATGGATGTTCGATATAACATGATCAATTGGGTGCATCGTTCTACCAGAGGATGGAGCTATGGTGCTTCTATTACCGACCCCAGAACGGGCGAAATCATTAAAGGGCAGGTTACTTTGGGATCACTACGTGTGCGACAAGATTATTTAATTTTTACTGCCTTACTTGCTCCCTTCGAAAACGGGAAACCTGTTCCGGAAACCATGAAAGCAGCCGCTTTGCAGCGTTTAAGACAATTGGCTGCACATGAAGTTGGCCACACACTTGGCTTACAGCACAATTATGCCTCCAGTGTAAATGACAGGGCTTCGGTAATGGATTACCCGCATCCGAATGTGTTTGTAAATGAAAAAGGTACAATAGATTTTAGCAAAGTATATACCAATGAAATTGGTGAGTGGGATAAAAGAGCTATCCTATATGGGTACAGTGATTTTGCACCCGGCACTGATGAAACTGTTGCCCTGCATAATATGTTAGCCGAAACCAGCAAGAAAGGCTGGCTGTTTATAGCGGATGCCGATGCACGTGCAGCCAGCGGATTTCATCCCAATGCACACTTGTGGGACAATGGTAATGATGCAATTACTGAACTAAACAATGTATTAGCAGTAAGAGATAAAGCGCTGCAGCAATTTTCTGAAAATGCCATTCCGGTTAACACCCCCATGAGTAAACTAGAAGACGCTTTGGTGCCTTTATACAATTATCACCGTTATCAGGTAGAAGCTGCTACTAAATTAATAGGTGGAATTAACTACCATTATAACGTACGTGGCGATCAACAAAGTAATCCGGAAATTTTATCTAAGCCTGTTCAGGAGAAGGCTTTAAAAGCAGTACTGCATTGTTTTTCACCCGATGTGCTTACTTTGCCTGAAAGTATCATCAGCCTTATTCCCCCTCGCCCTCCATTGTATTATTCAGTTGGAGAATTATTTTCCAAGAGAACAGGGATGAGTTTTGATGCACTTGCGGCTGCTGAAGCGCTCACTAATTTTCAATTGGGTTTTTTATTCAATACCGAAAGGGCAAATCGATTGGTTCAATTGAAAGGCAGAACCAATACCATTGGTTGGGATGATGTATTAGATGAAACCATCCAAACCATTTGGAAAGCCGCACCTGAAAAGGGTTTAAAAGGATTGGTTCAGCAACAAACCCAACAAATGGTACTTACCTGGTTATTGGGATTAAGTCAAAGCGAGCAAAGCAATTACCTAGTTAAATCTATTTGTTTTGATCGTTTACAATCGCTTAAAAAATATGCAGCAACAATGAGTAAGACTGCTGCCAACAAAGCGCATTATTTGTATACTATTGAAAGAATTGACCGGCCAAAAGATATTGCATTACCGGTACACAAAGAAATACCTCCGGGTGCACCAATTGGTTGCGACCTAGACTAACTAACAATCCCCGATAGTGAATACTATCGGGGATTGTTGTATTTAAAATTATTAGTTGTCAGAGATAAAGTCTGGAATAATATTGTCCAGCAGTTAGGTATTAAACCAACATTCTAACCGGCTCTTCTAATAATTGTTTTAAGGTTTGTAAGAAGGCTGCACCTGTTGCGCCATCTACAACTCTATGATCGCAACTTAAAGTAACTTTCATTACATTACCGGCAACAACTTGTCCTTTTTTAACAACGGGTTCTTGTGAAATACCGCCTACTGCTAAAATGCAGGAGTCTGGCGGATTTATAATTGCGGTGAATTGATCGATTCCAAACATTCCCAAATTAGAAATAGTGAATGTGCTTCCTTCCCAATCAGCAGGTTGTAATTTTTTATCTTTTGCTTTTTGTGCGTAGTCTTTAACTTCTGCGCCTATTTGACTTAATGATTTTCCATCTGCAAAACGCACCACTGGTACCAATAATCCTTCGTCTACCGCAACAGCTACTCCAATATTAACGTGGTTGTTGTAGCGAATAAAATCGCCCATCCAGCTACTGTTTACTTTAGGGTGTTGCTTCAACGCCATTGCGGTTGCTTTTAACACCATATCATTAAAGCTAATTTTAACAGGCGCTAATTCATTCATTTTAGCGCGCGCTGCAATAGCTGCATCCATATCGATGCTCATAGTAAGGAAGAAATGCGGTGCGGTAAATAAACTTTCGCTTAAACGCTTGGCAATGACTTTACGCATCTGAGTTACAGGCACATCGGTATAACTTACTGTTCCTAATGGTGCGGCCGGTATTACCGGAGCGGCAGTTTTTGTTGCAGTTGTAGCAGTGGTTGTTGAAGCTATAGCGTTTGCTGCTGCTGGTGCATGAGTGTCTACATCAGTTTTAGTAATTCTTCCGTTATCGCCTGAACCTTTTACATATTTTAAGTCAATACCTTTTTCTGCTGCTAATTTTTTAGCTAATGGAGAGGCTAATATTCTTCCTTCATTTACTACAGCTTCTGTGGTTGGTTGCTGAGAAGCAGCCTGCGCAGCTGGAGCTTGAGGAGCGGGAGATGTTTGTGTTGGGGCAGCAGCAGGGGCAGATCCTCCATTTGCTTTAACGGCAGCAACAATTCCATTTACATCTAACCCGGGCTTGCCAATAATGCAAAGCAAATCATTCACCAATATTTTCTCTCCGGCTTTAGCACCTTGATACAATAAAACTCCATCTTTATAACTTTCCAATTCCATGGTGGCTTTATCTGTTTCAATATCAGCCAGCACGTCTCCTTTCTTCACTACGTCGCCTACATTTTTATTCCATGTTGCAATAACGCCCTCCGTCATGGTATCACTTAAACGAGGCATTAAAACCACTTCATCCATAGCCGCTAAATTAGCGGAGGCAGGGTTACTGGCAGCAGGGGCTGCTGGTGCTGCAGGTTCAGAAGTAGCAACGGCAGGAGCACCGCCATTTGCATGCTGATTGATTAAGGCAGTAACATCTTCACCCGCATTTCCAAAGATTGCCAGTAAATCATTCACTTGCAACTTACCTCCCACAGGAGTTCCAATGTGTAACAATACGCCATCCTTATAACTTTCCAGCTCCATGGTGGCTTTATCAGTCTCTACTTCAGCCAATAATTCACCTTTTTTTACTTGGTCTCCTACCTTTTTGTGCCATGCAGCAATTACACCTTCTGTCATGGTATCGCTTAAACGGGGCATTAATATCACTTCAGCCATCTCTATCTATACTTTTATGAGCCGTGAAATTACGTTAAAAATCAACTTATTGGTCGGTTAATACCATGAAAAAAGGTTAGAATTTAGCAAACAGCCGTTTTCTAACCTTTTTTATACAAAAACGCTGTAAAAAATTATTGCCCTTGCGCCAAACTATATGCTTTTTTTCCTCCCCACACATTCAACACTTCTGTAGAAGCTACTTTATAGTCTGTAATGATCATTTTATACAATTCTAAAATATCTGTTTGTGTTACCGGCACCTCACCAATACTCTCAAACCTGCAACGGAACTGATTTATCAGGTTTGTGAATACAGAACCGGTGGGCCATACTTGCGTTCCTCTATTAGAAATGGTCACCAATTTAAAAAGTCCCATTGTATGTTTTAAACATTTTTCTGCTATCTGATTGGGTTGTTCATTGCTTTCAATAAACATATCTACCCCAACTATATATTGATCATCTTTTTCTACTGTTTCTAACATTGGATTCTTTTCCAATTTAAAATTAGTAGGCGTAACATAATGATTACTTAATATTGGTCGAGGGTGATGAGCCGGAATTTTTCCAAAATTGCCGATGATGGCCTGAGCAAATTCAGTGGTATTGAGTGATTGAGTGGACTTATCACCAAAGTCACCGGTATGCACCCCACTTTCTAATGTATACAGCAATGCGTTTTCAATCATAGCAGATGTTTCCATCAATCCTAAATGACGCAGCATACCAAAACCACTTAACAACAAAGCGGTAGGATTGGCAATGTTTTTTCCTGCAATATCCGGCGCAGTTCCGTGCACAGCTTCAAAAATAGAAATATGATCTCCAATATTGGCAGAAGGAGCAAAGCCCAAACCGCCTACCAGGCCTGCGCATAAATCACTAACAATATCGCCCTGCAAATTGGTTAATACCACCACATCAAATAAATCGGGGCGACTAACCAATTTCATACATAAATCATCTACAATAACATCATCAGCTTTCAACTCCGGATAATCCTTCGCCACTTCATGAAACACTTCTAAAAACAGACCGTCGGTAATTTTCATGATGTTGGCCTTGTGACCACAAGTAATTCTTTTGGCACCCTTTTTCTTAGCCATTTCAAAGGCATACTTAATTACCTGTAAGCTACCCGGACGGGTTATGAATCTTCTGCTCAGCGCTACATCTTGAGTCAGCATGTGTTCTATTCCGCCATAAGTATCTTCAATATTTTCACGCACAATGGTAATGTCGATCGGAATACCTGCTTTACTGAAAACAGTATCTACTCCATGTAAGGTTTGAAAAGTTCTTTTATTAGCATAAGTGTTCCATGTTTTTCGAGCGGTCACATTTACACTTTTTACGCCTTTGCCTTTAGGCGTTTCCATAGGGCCCTTAAATAAGATGCCTAATGATTCAATAGTTGACTGTGCTTCGGGAGTCATGCCATTACTGTAACCCTTATCGAAAACCCACTTTCCCATGTCAACAAATTCATATACTAACGGCACTTCGGCGGCATTGAATATAGATAAAACGGCATCCATTATTTCCGGTCCTATTCCATCTCCTTTTGCAACAGCAATTTTTGTCATATTGATAATTTATCTGGTATTTGTTACTATTTTTTTGTTTTAGTATGGAATTCGCCACTCATGATCACTTTTGGGTGGTAAGCAAACCTGGCATACAACCCTTTTGAAGTATATGTTTTATTACTATCTATTAATTACTCATAATTAGTCAATAAAAAATCCACTTATAATTTGCAACAATTGAATCAGCGCTTTCTCGATGCAAATGTACGAACCGATGTTAGTAATTGTTTATTAACATTTTGAATTAATTTAATGAATCGTTAAAATTAAAGAGGGTATTTCCCTAATTTTACTTTACCCAACTTTTCAGTTATGATTTCAAAAATTTCAGCCGGCATAGAAGTAACTATAGAAACTTTCTACCAATCGGAATACAGTAATCCGCTTAAAGGTGAGTTTATGTTTGCGTATAGAATTACTATTGAAAATCATAACAAATTTGCTGTTAAACTGCTGAGGAGACAGTGGTTTATTTTTGACAGCAATGGAGAGAAAAGAGAGGTGGAAGGAGAAGGCGTAGTTGGTGTTCAGCCTGTATTGCAAGCCGGCGAACATTACCAATATGTTAGCGGATGTAGTCTTAAAACCGAAATGGGTAAAATGTGGGGCAGCTATCAAATGGAAAATTTGAATAACAAAGAATTGTTTGCGGTAAAAATTCCTGCATTTGAGTTGTTGGCTCCTTCTAAATTAAATTAATTAACAGATTAAGACGGCTTGTATTTTGCTTCATTAAACAGTTGTGCCGGATCTTTTTCCATCAATTCTTTTAGCGATGTTTTAGGGTGTTTGTCCATCCATTTTTTTACGATTTGCCAACCGGTAAACTGACCAATATTTCCAGGAGAGCCCTCACCCAAAGCCTGTGTAGAAGGTGCATCATTTAAATAATCGCGTGTAATTTGCGGATCTATTTTATAGAGCAAATCATTTTGTATAAACATGCTCCAAATATTTTTTTCGTTTTTGATACAGCCTTCTAATTGCACTTGCGTATACCCTGTTTTTAAACTATCTGCAATATGTGGAAGAAATTGATCAAGCATATACAGTCTTTTACCCGATTCTACCATTTGCTCTATCATTGGTCTTCCGGGCTTGGCGGAAGGGTACATATCATCCACAATATTCTTCAACACGTTAACCGGAATATATTCCGGCTGAAACCTTCTGGAAACAAATGACGGATACAATGCCTGTCCTTGTTCACTTTGGTAAATCGGATGATCTTTACCCAAAAACAATTGTAGCCCCACCGCAATAGCATCTTGCGTTAATATACAACCAAAACTATTGATTGGGCCAATATAGGTGATTAATTTACCAGGCAACTTATACTCCGGAAAATAGTACTGCACATATTGAAACCCTTTTTTAATAGCTGATTCAATAGTGTGTATATCGTTAAAGGTTTTATTGGAACTCTTATAAATATACTGGTAGGAGCTGATAAAAGAACGGATATCGGCAGATGCAGATTGTGGTGCAGCACCTAAAATATTAAAAACAAAATCAGTAGTAAATCCGGGGTATTGCTGATGCAATGCATTCATGGAGCGATCTATCTGCAATGTATCGATAGCAAAGAAGTCTTGCTCAAACCTTTGGGTAGTGAGATTGATTTTAATACCCGACACATCGGGTAATTTTCTGTTTTGACCACAAGAAAACAACAATAAACTACTAAAAAAGAGAATTATAGCATTTTTCATACGCGAATAAACGGAAAGGTTACTTATGATGTTGTTAAAATGTAGAAATTTGCGGTATGAAAATTTTTATTGCGCAGCAAAACTATCACATTGGCAATTTTGAATATAATACCAACAAGATTATTGAAGCCATTAATACCGCTAAGGCCGCAGGGGGAGATTTAATACTTTTCAGTGAAATGAGTGTTTGTGGCTACCCTGCCAGAGACTTTGTGGAGTTTGACGATTTTATTGACCAATGCCAGCAGGCTGTTCAAAAAATTAAAGCACATGCCGATACTATTGGGGTACTCATTGGTAGCCCTGCACATAATACGCTTCAAAAAGGAAAAAGTCTGTTTAACGCGGCTTACTTTTTATACGAACAAGAAATTAAAGCGGAGATACACAAAACCTTATTACCTACTTATGATGTGTTTGATGAATACCGTTATTTTGAGCCTGCTTTTGAATGGAAGGTAGTGGAGTTTAAAGGAAAAAAAATAGCCGTTACCATTTGTGAAGATATTTGGAACCTTGGCGACAATCCGCTTTACCGAATTTGCCCGATGGATCAATTGATGCATCAACAGCCAGACTTAATGCTGAATTTAAGCGCATCTCCGTTTGATTATACGCATGATGAAGACAGAAAAGCGGTGATTAAAGCCAACGTATTGAAATATAAGATCCCATTGTTTTATTGCAATGCAGTGGGTAGTCAAACAGAAATTGTATTTGATGGCGCATCTTTGGTATTTGATAAAGATGCCAATTTATGCAAAGCCCTACCCATGTTTGAAGAAGCATTGGAATGGGTGGAGTTAAATGATGATGGCACTATTAATGGAGCCATTATTGAGCCCGCCAGTAGAATGCCCGATAAAGAATTAAACCCGGCTGCGTTAGAAGAAGAACTGAACATCGCCCAGATTTATGATGCGCTGCTACTTGGCATTAAAGATTATTTTAGTAAGATGGGCTTCCAGAAAGCTATACTAGGCTCATCAGGAGGTATAGATTCGGCGGTAACACTTGCTTTGGCTTGTGATGCATTGGGAGCAGAAAATGTACGGGCAATATTAATGCCATCCCCCTACTCTACTGAACATTCGGTGGAGGATGCAGTTCAATTAAGTAAGAACCTCCACAATCCTTACGACATCATCAAAATAAATGGCGTGTATGAAAGTTTCTTACAAACTTTAGAACCATTGTTTAATGGCTTACCCTTTTCGTTGGCAGAAGAAAATATTCAGAGCCGAAGCAGGGGTAATTTGTTGATGGCAATCGCTAATAAGTTCGGGTATATTTTATTGAATACTTCCAACAAAAGTGAATTGGCCACTGGTTATGGCACTTTATATGGAGACATGGCAGGCGGTTTGGGTATTTTAGGTGATTGTTATAAAATACAAGTATATGCGTTGGCCCGATTCATTAATCGTAATAAAGAAATCATACCAAGCAATATAATTATCAAAGCACCTAGTGCAGAATTGCGGCCCAATCAAAAAGACAGCGACAGCTTACCCGACTATGCTGTACTCGACAAAATTTTGTACCAATATATTGAAAAGCGTAAAAGCCCTGCAGACATTAAAGCACAGGGATTTGATGCAGCGCTCGTAGACAGAACTTTAAAGATGGTGAACAACAATGAATACAAGCGCAACCAGTTTTGCCCGATTATACGCATTTCCCCAAAGGCATTTGGCGTGGGTAGAAGAATGCCGATTGTAGGGAAGTATTTGAGTTGAGAAGCAAGAAAAGTTGGGAGCATTATTACATAAAAGAATGTTACCCATAACATATATCAAATTCAATCTTCCTTTTTATGTATTACCAACAACGGTATATGCGTATGAAACGCTAGTTTTTTAGTTCTGCTTTTTATGAACAGTTTCGCAAAAAAAGAATGACGTTTAGGCATAGATATGATCATTTGCACATGGTGTGAGTCGGCAAATTCATTGATACCATCAACATATTCCTCGCTTTGTGAAAAGTAATATTCCGGTTTAAAATCCTGCAATACAGTATGCACCGCAAACCCTTCTCCCATTACTTTTGCCGGGTATTTATTTTTTGATTCCTCCATATCTACTTCAACATTTAATACCAATAATTTAGCATGGGTATCGTCTATTATTTGCTTGATTATATTTACCGGGATGTATTTATCTGCATGATCAAAATCGCAGGCCAACATAATATTATCTACTTTAACAAACCTTGCCATTGGAGGAATTATGAGTACCGGCACTTCAAATGAACTTGCAACTGAAGTAGTGTTGCTGCCAATTAAAGTTTCTTCCATTGCACCACCACCGGTAATACCCATTATAATGAATTCGATTTTTTCTCTGTCAGAGATTTGCTCTAATCCACTACTGATAGAGCCGTATTCCACCACTGTATCTATCGTAATATCAGTACCGGAAAATTTAGACAACAAAGTTTCTTTGAATTGATTGATATTATTCAGCGCAGTGTTTTTATAAGAATCTATTTCCAACATTTGCACCCCCGGCATCAATGGATCTAATGCAATAGGCAATTCATAGGCGTGATACAATAATATTCTTTTAGCTTTTACCTGTTGGGCAAACTGAACTGCAAATTCAGCAGCATTGGCGGCAGTAGTTGAAAAATCGGTTGGAACAATAATGGTGTTCATGTTAATCGGTTTTATTTGCTGTGGTAAAGTTCAAATAAATAGTTGTAATAAAATATGATGCAGGTCATTAAACAACCGCACATCTGCACACAAAAAACTCCGCGCATTGGCGGAGTCTTTTTTATTTGTACTTATACCACTTACAAATTTTCGATGATGCCTGCAATGCCTTGTCCGCCTCCTACACATGCAGAAACCATTCCGTATTTTTTGTTGAGTCGTTTCATATCATTTAAGATTTGAACGGTTAACTTGCTTCCGGTACAGCCTAGTGGATGTCCTAATGCAATGGCTCCTCCATTAATATTTACTTTCTCCGGATTTAATTCCAAGGTTCTCATTACCGCCAATGCCTGTGAAGCAAATGCTTCATTAAGTTCAATTAAATCGATGTCGTTCAGGTTCATGTTTGCCTGCTTCAATACTTTTGGAATAGCAGCTACCGGGCCAATACCCATTATGCGTGGATGAACACCGGCAGAAGCGCAGTTTACCAACCTACCTATTGGCTTAATGCCTAATTCTACCACCATTCTTTCACTCATCACCAATACAAATGAAGCGCCATCACTGGTTTGTGAAGAATTACCCGCAGTTACGGAGCCGGTTACAGAAAAAGCCGGTTTTAGCTTGCTTAAACCTTCTACTGTGGTGTCTGCCCTTAACCCTTCATCGGTATCTACTACATAGCTTTTAACAGCTTTCTTTCCTTTTTCATTTACATATACTTCTTCAACAGTAATAGGAAGTATCCCGCTTTTAAAATAACCATTTTCAATGGCTACTTTAGCTTTTTGGTGAGAATTGTAAGCAAATATGTCCTGGTCTTCTCTTGAAACATGGTATTCTTGCGCTACAGCTTCTGCCGTTAAGCCCATACTTAGATAATAATCGGGTTCGTCTTTGGCAATAGCGTATGAGGGAACTGTTTTCCATCCTGCAGTGGGTACTAAGCTCATGCTTTCTGTTCCACCTGCAATGATACATTCGGCCATGCCGGTTCTTATTTTAGCGGTAGCCATGGCGATACTTTCTAAACCACTGGCACAATATCTGTTAATAGTAATACCCGGCACTTCTATACCTAAAGCTTTTGCGGCAATAATTCTTCCAAACTGTAAACCTTGCTCTGCTTCGGGAACAGCGTTTCCTACAATCACATCATCTACCCTTTTTAAATCGAGCTGAGGAACCGATGCCACTAAGCCCTTAATTACTTCAACCGCCAAATCATCGGGCCTGAAGAATCGAAATCCTCCTCTTTTGCTTTTTCCTACTGCGGTTCTGTAACCGGCTACGATATATGCTTCTTGCATAACATTCAATTTATACTCAAATGTAGTAAAAATGATTAAAAGTTGTTTATGCAACCATTTTTTATTTCATTGAATAAACAACTTAGCAGAAAGTTTAATGCGTTTTAGCAGTAAGGTAATCGGATTGCTAAAAAAACAGGTATTTTTGGCCAAAAATTAGCTTTGTACTCACTAATTAGGAATGCCCTTTTTTGTTTTGATCCAGAGAAAGTACACCACTTCTCCATGCAATGCCTTAAAATGGGGGTTACATTCCCAATTACCGAACCATTGATTAAACAAGTATTTCAATACCACCCGACCGACTTACAAAAAAACGTTTTGGGTTTACATTTTACCAATCCGGTTGGTTTAGGGGCTGGATTCGATAAAAATGCGTTGTATCTGAATGAGTTAGATGCTTTAGGATTTGGTTTTGTGGAAATTGGCACCATTACGCCTAAAGCGCAAGCAGGGAACGAACAACCAAGGCTCTTTCGTTTGCCTCATGATAAAGCGCTCATCAACCGAATGGGATTTAATAACAACGGTGCTGCTGCGGCTAAAGAAAATTTAGCGAAATGGAATGATGCAAAAAATAAATATGCTACCAGTAAAATGATTGTGGGCGGTAATATTGGTAAAAACAAGATTACCCCCAATGAACTTGCATGGCAAGACTATAAAATTTGTTTTAATGAGTTGTTTGATGAAGTAGATTATTTTGTGGTGAATGTGAGCTCTCCCAACACGCCGGGATTAAGGGAATTGCAAGAAAAAGATGCCCTTAAAAAGATATTCAGTGAACTTCAGAACGACAATGCAGGTAAGTTAAACCCCAAGCCTTTATTACTAAAAATTGCGCCGGATCTTACCAGCGAACAATTAGATGATATTATTTCCTTGGCTTTTGAAATACAGTTGAGTGGTTTAGTAGCCACCAACACCACCATTGACCGCTCTATGCTAAGTAAACATTCTATGCAACAAAGTGAAGCTATTGGCATGGGCGGATTAAGTGGTAAGCCAGTAAGCAAGCGCTCCGCAGAAGTATTAAGCTACCTTGCAAAAAATACTGAAAATAAAATACCGCTGATTGCAAGTGGGGGTATTTTTACCGGAGAAGATGCTGCCGACAGATTAAATAATGGAGCAGCATTGGTACAGGTATGGACAGGATTTGTTTATGAAGGTCCCGCAATTGTAAAAAATATTTGTAAGTACTTAAGTCAACGTTAATATTTTTATCCTCCTAAATTTTATAACCAGATCATTAACATGGAACATCTTTTAACTACAGAAAGTTTAATTAGTTTTTTAGTACTAACCATTTTAGAAATTGTGTTGGGCATAGATAATGTAATTTTTGTGAGCATTATTTTAAGCAGATTACCCGAATCACTTCAACCCAAAGCAAGATTAACCTGGATGATTACAGGTATGATTTCCAGAACCATTTTATTGTTTTGTTTAAGTTGGCTACTTACACAAAAAGGCATTGCCATATTTAGTATAATGGGCAAAGATTTTGATTTGTCCAGTTTAGTAATGTTGGCAGGGGGTTTGTTCTTGATTTACAAAACCGTAAAAGAAATTCATCACAAGCTAGAGGGTGAAGCAGAAATTGCAGCCGGTATTCATGCTCCCAAAATAAGTTTTAGCAATGCTGTAATGCAAATTATGCTGATAGATATGGTGTTTAGCTTCGACAGTATCATTACCGCTGGGGGTACTGCAAAGCACTTAGAAGTAATGATTAGTGCAGTAGTGGTTGCGATGATCGTTATGTTTTTATTTAGTCCTAAAATTTCTTCCTTCATTCATAAACATCCTACATTAAAAATGTTGGCTTTGTCGTTTTTGGTAATGATTGGATTTGTGTTATTGGTAGAAGGCTGGAATGCAGAAGGCGCACATGAACTTCACTTAAAAAACTATGTATATTTTGCGATGGCTTTTTCGTTTAGTGTAGAGTTATTAAATATGCGTTTGAGAAAGTCTTACACCAAGCCTGTTGAATTAAGAGAGCCCGTATTAAAAGAAACGGATGATTATACTGATATGGCCAAATAATACTTAAGCCTGTATCGTCCTAAACAAATAGACCCGAAATATTTCGGGTCTATTTGTTTGTATGAATGATCATTGAGTTGACATTAGAAATCAAACCCAAGAGAGAAATAGAAGATTGGTTTTCCTACAAATAGGCCTTTCATTGGCCATCCGGCATCAAACTTCAGAAAATAGCCTAATAAAGTACTTCGGGCACCAAATCCGTAACCGGCAGCAAATGGTCCCAAACCACCTGCGTCTATTCTTACAATAACAGATGAGTTAGGATCAGCAATTACCTCACCGGGTCGTTTAATGCCATTGTATTTGCCATTCCAGGCTGTACCTAAATCAAGAAACTGTACCAATTGAAGATTTCGTAAAAAGGCGCTTTTAATAGGCCTGTCAATGAAAGTAGGAAAAACAGGTAATCTAAATTCACTGTTCAACACAACTGCATTGTTGCCATTGGCAACATTTTGCTGATAGCCACGCATATTTACTGCAAGTGACTGAAATGCATAAGTTTGATCCGCTGCTGGTGTGTTCTGACTATTGAACTTTGGTCCCATCCAATCATCTGCTCCACCCAAATAATAAATAATTTTTTGAGCTCCCCATGAAAAATCAGCAGCAGCTCTACCAGCCCAAATAAAGTTTCGGTAGATTTTGTGATAATACCTTGCATCCAACCCAAAATTCATACTTGGCTTGCCTTTATTCAACGCTGTTTTAGTAGACGGAAGATTCACATCCATGTAAACTTTGTACCGCAATCCATTCCATATATTTTGTGTAGGATTTGTAGTATTGTCATGAACATATTCAAATCGTGTTAACAAAAATTGTGACACAGTATCGGGATAAGCCAATGCATTGGGATTAGGAAACTGATAAGAATTATTAAATGCCTTTAATACGCCTCTATCTACCCTTAATCCTACAGTGGCTCTAAAGCTTCTTATCTCATCTATTGCATATTTTGCATTAAACTGGTAAAGATTGGTTATGAGCAAGTTGTTGAACTCTGAGCCGTAAAAGTTTTTAATAGTGCTTCGATAATAAGTTACCCCCCAATCAATTCTTCTTCGCTGGTTTTGGAAAGAAAACAACAAGTCTTTGTTGGTTAAATTAGTGCCAAAGCGAACTCCGGCTACAAAACTTATATCCTCCATTAATTCTGTAATGCCCACCTTTAAATTAAAATTAAAGTTATTTCCATTGTTCAGCTGTATAGGGCCATTTCCGCCACCATACGCCTGATATCTATTGATTAATAAATTGCCGGAAAATCCGGTGAGTAGATTATCTGCACTAAATTTTTTCCGATATTGAAAAAGTTTACTATTAGCAAGTGTACTTGCAGCAAAAGGTTTAATTGCCTGTAAAGCCTGAGCCTTTTGGGTAGTATCGGCAATTTCATCGGCAAACTCATTTTGAAAAAAATCTTTCGCATTGTTCTCTTTAACATCAGCTGTGAGCGTATTGTAGACTGTAGCGGTTCCAGCTGCAATTTTTTTCTCCTCCATCTGTTGTTTTATATAGGTGGTAGGCTTTGGATTAACGTTTCGTTTATTCAAAGCGTTTTCATCTACCTTTAACTTGTATAAAAACTTATAATCCCCCTCTCTTCTCACTTCACTTACCTGGCCATTGTTGCCGGCAATTCTGGTTTCCAGTAATGAACTTTGGTAATTGGTAATAGGGAAAGTATACGTTGAATCTTTATAAATTTGAAAATAACTTACACTGTCCGGCGCGTCTTTTTGCCAAGCCATTAAGGTAGAGTCTAATTCTTTAGGTAATGGATTGCGTAACAATTCATCTCCTATATAGTATAAAGTATCCAGTCCATTTCTTTGTGTAGCAAAAAAGCCGGCCCATCTGTTTCCAATACCATTTTCATCAGATACAAATGTAAAGTGATTGGTATTGTACTGCATAGGAAACTTTGCATTACCATTTTTAACATTGGTTAATTGAGCAATTTGTTTTTCTTTACTATCATTTAAAATGTCTACCAGAAAGATATTGTACCGGTGTCTGCTTGGTAAAACAGTATCTGCATTAGGCGCATAAGGGCCAGGTCGGTTAGAAGAAAATGCGATGCCAACTCTGTTAGGAAAACTAACCATGGTAGGATTTAGATCATCATAAATATCATTGGTAATCTGCGTTAATTTTTGTTCTTCAATTTTATACGTATAGATATCGGTATGCCCATTTTTAACTGCACTTAAAACCAATGTATTTGCATCTAACATAAATGATGCATCTAAAATCTGGTCAACGCCTTCAATGGTTTGTTTACTTCTTTTATAACGAGCAATTGCATCATACACAAACATCTTTATTTTTCCGGATTCCCAATAAATAACCAATATTCTGGAACCCTTTCCGTCCCAAGCCATAATGGGATAATTAGGATTTACGTCAGTGATATTGGTACGAACGCCTTTCCTCCACAATACCTTTTCATCATAAAAATTCTCAAATAGTTTTACGCTGTAAATGCCTTTTTTATATTCAAGTGCTACATACGAGTTGTTCTTAAAATTTGGATTAACCTGAAATCTAAAAAAGTCTTTTTTAGATATTTCTTCGGATACACTTAACTGCCCTTTGACCTGGTTTCTTCTTTGTTTTATGTCTTTAATGTATCTATCCTGCTGGTACTGCATAAAATCTTCCAATACCTCTTTGAATTTTTTCTTGCAGATTTTTAAACAAGCGCTGTTCACATTTTTATATAATCTGGATAGATAGAGCAGATAAGTAATATTTTCTTTTTTGTATTTCTCGCCAATATAATTCCAGAATGCTTGTCCGGTTAACTGAGGTTTCTCCAGGGCCAATTGATAAAATGAGCTGTACCCGCCTCCCAATATTGCACTTTTTAATAAGTCGTCTTTTTCTGTACTCCATTCCTGACCAGCATAAGCAACATAACCATCTAACATCCATTTGGGCAAGTCTAACAAAGCCTGATTGCTGGCAAATTCTCCTAGGTCTTCCCCAAATAATAAATTATCGACAAGGGTTTTAGCAATGCCTTCTCTAATTTGCGTACGAAAGTGGTTGTGATCGCCATCAAAATAAACAATGATTTTATTATTCACCAGTTTGGTTGTTCCACCGGGTGTTTGCAAATCGGATCCTAATCCAATATTGGTACTTTTATAATCATTGTAATCATTGTACACTACGATATTGGCTCGTCGCTGT
The DNA here is from genome assembly GCA_044239855.1 of Sediminibacterium sp. Lineage (GTDB taxonomy): Bacteria > Bacteroidota > Bacteroidia > Chitinophagales > Chitinophagaceae > Sediminibacterium. Next base: position 25,168 of record JBIIAP010000002.1, read on the forward strand.
AATGCATACTCCACAAAATTTTCTATAGAGCGCAGCTCTTCTTCTGCTACCTGAGCAACAAATTTTCCTAGCTCTACCCCGCCTTGAGCAACGTAAGTATTAAAATGCGGAGACTGGTAAAACTTCCAGATAAATTTTTTGTGTTGAATTCGATTTTTACCGAATTCAACCGCATTAACCTGGGACTTTCCAAGAACAGGGAAAAGAAAAATTATAAAAAAAACGATTTTGACGATTCTATTCAATTGCATATCCGAACTTTGGTATTTAAAATTAGTCATTTACACGTAAATGCAAGTAAATTTAGGAATATGTTAAAGGTTAAGGTATTTACATTCAGTCCAATTAAGGAAAACACCTATGTTTTATACAATGAACAGGGTAAAGCCATCATCATTGACCCCGGATGTTATTCGACCGAAGAGCAGGAAATACTTCATAATTTCCTGACTAAAGAATCGCTTACTCCTGTTCAATTATTGAATACCCACTGCCATTTAGACCATGTTTTTGGCAATAAATGGGTGTATGATACCTATCAAACGCCTTTGAATATCCATCCTGATGAAGAGGAAATGTTGCAATTTGCCCCTCTTTCCGGAGAAAAGTGGGGATTGCCATTTACCAATTATTCCGGCCCAATACATTACTTACATGAAGGAGATACGATTTGGTTGGAAAATGATGCCCTAAAAGTAATTTTAGCACCTGGACATTCACCGGCTAGCCTTTGTTTTTATTGTGAGCAGCAACAGTTTTTAATTGGGGGAGATGTTTTATTTAGAGAGAGCATTGGCCGAAGCGATTTTCCGGGTGGCAACTTAGAAACCCTTTTAAAAAGTATCAGAGAGCAGTTGTTTATATTGCCGGATGAGGTGGAAGTATTTCCTGGACATGGAATCAAAACAACTATTGGCTATGAGAAGCGAAATAATATGTTTTTGCGATAATAGTCATTACTATTCTAAACCCAATACCCTTTTTTGGTAGGCGGTGATGAAAATGGCGCCTAAATTTTTATAAGGGGGAACATAATCATCAAATTTTTCTTTGGCAGTACCCCCAAAACGAATAGCTAAATTACCCCATAATTCAGGCCAATTAAGGTTTCTGCCGGTTCTAAGGTATTCACTGATCACATCTATTAATCCCTGATTAATAATACCAGTTCCTATTTGTTTAGAGGAAATAATATGTGCATCCGGGCAAGTTTCCAGTACCTCATTCATTTTTTGGTACCCACCACAACTTCCCAACAACACCAACTTAGCGGTTGGGGGCAGGTTAGCAATTGTATGATTAAGATAATAGCTATGTCCACGATGAATTGTAATGGTTGGCGATAAATTATGTTCATCGAGGTAAGCGATTAAACTATCCTGTGATTGTTCGTCTAACCCTAGTTTTTCATCTAAAGGAAGATTAGAATAAATGGTTACGGGTAACCCTTTAACTGAACTTACTTCCACCCACTGAGATTTTTTGATGATCTTCCAATTAGGTGTTCGGAATTTATTTAAAAAGGCATTAAACACCACAGCGCCATCTTTGTCGCCATAAAAGAATTGCTGCATAATAACTCGGCTGCCAACTCTGTCTTTCAAGTCATTTACCTCTAAAGCATAAACGGACTTAATACCTAACTTTTTAGAGAGGTCTGTTTTGCTATTAACGTAATCTAAAGAAAGGAAAATGGTATTCAATAAATCATAAATGGCTGTGCCCCTTACGGCATTTATACTGACGCATCTGTTGAGTTCCGATTGAATCTGTTTTAAAATAAGCTTACGCAAATTATTATTGTAGATGACTGCATAAGAATCGGCCACATCAACAGCATCTTCTAATGATATTGTTTGATCTAATTCACTAACAAAATTTTTCATTAGTTTTTCTGCATCCGGCTTATCCATTCTACTTAAAAAATCATCGAGCTTATTATAGGCGGCAGTGATTTTTATGAATTTTTTATAATAATCATACTTTAAATTATTTAACAAGAAATCGGAGCGGGCAATTTTCATTCTGCTAAAAATTCGGGGATAGACCCCGCTCACAAAACTAGACGTGTACATTTCATCTTCCCCCAATACTGCCAGATAATATAGATCTTCCGGTGACAATCCGTCCAGACGTTTGAATCTTATTTGTTCATTATTTTCGTCGTGCAATCCATTAATTTCATTAATAAATACTTCTACTGCTTTTGCTTTTAGTTTTGCAGTTAAAACGTTTACAACCATTGGTGTATCGCCTCTTTGCATTCTTTCGGCATATTGTATTCTGGTTTTAACCAACAGTTTATAATACCCAATTGAAGTGTCGTTAAATACATAAGGGGTGATAGAATCGATGGGTAAAACCCTTTTATAGATATTATCTAAAAAGGGGAAGTACATTCTTCCGGTTCTGGTTACTGCAAGTTGTGCAACAAGCCTTATAAAGGGGTGATTTATCGCCTGTATTTTTCTGCCAAGCGCATTGGGAGCTGCTGCATAAGTATAAAGTTCTTCCGGGTACTTAAAACCGGCAACTATAATTAATGAATCTGCAAACTTGTTTTGAGGATTAGCAGATAACAATGAGAAAGTTCGGGCAGGATATTTTTCACAAATCTTTAAGACCAAAATATCTTTAGATTTAGTCAACCCGATATTTTCTTTTAACCCATAATTCTCCATCAATAATTGGGCAACTTCCACTACACTGGATTTTACAATGGGTTCAATTGAAACGCCACTCCATTCGAGATGCAGGCAGAAATCATAGGCATTAATGAGTTCAGGATATTGCTCTGGTACGATCTGTTTAGCCTGGTAAGCTTTTATAAAACCTGTAAGAATTTCATTGACACCCCTTAGCCATTTGTATTTTCCATTATTATCTAACTGGTTGTTGGTTTCAATATCTATGCGCATTCGGGTAATTTGTACCCGGGCGCTTTCAATGTCTTTTAACGATAGCTTGTTCCTGTTAATTTTTAAGGAATCTATTTGGGCTAATGAACGTTCAATGTATTCATGATGTAACTGCCGCATAGCAGGTATCGTAGGCATGGTTAAATAATCCTGCCCAAACGAGGAAAAAGCAATAAAAAGTGAGCAAAAAATAATTAATTTCTTCATCAGCACGATAAACGGTACAAAAATAGGTTCATTTTTTGGCAAACCATCAACTCGAGGATTTTACAGTTAACAATTAGATAATAAAGGCAAACAGTAAAGTTGTACAGAATGAAATTAACTTTGTGTAAACTTATTGTAAAGATGGAAGGAAATATCAAAAAAGTTCTTATTGCAGATGACGAGCCTGATATTCTGGAAATCATTAGTTACAATCTGCAAAATGAAGGATATACTGTTTTTACAGCGAAAGATGGTAAAGAAGCAATCGCTCAGGCACAAAAGATTAATCCGGATTTAATCATTTTAGATGTTATGATGCCCGGTAAAACGGGGGTGGAAGTTTGTGCTTTTCTTCGTTCTCAACCTGCATTCAAGCAAACATTGATTATTTTCTTAACGGCTATGAGCGATGAAGCTTCCCAAATAAAGGGATTAGAAACAGGTGCCGATGATTATGTAAATAAACCCATTAGTCCCAAAGTGCTTGTTAGCAGGGTAAATGCCTTATTTAGAAGGGTTCCTAATAAAGAAACCGGAAAATCTATTACCATTGGCAATATCGTTATAGACCCGATTACCTATCTGGTAAAAATCAACGACCATGAAGTGGTATTAGCCAAGAAAGAATTTGAGTTAATTTATTTGCTGGCATCACGCCCCGGAAGAGTATTTTTAAGAAATGAAATTCTATCCCAAATTTGGGGAAATGAAGTGATTGTTGGCGATAGAACCATTGATGTACATATTAGAAAAGTAAGGCAAAAGTTAGGCATTGACTGTATAACTACTGTAAAAGGGGTTGGTTATAAATTTGAGGTTTAATGTAACTTAGCTACATGATGTTTAGCACAAAAAATTTTTCTCCTAAAGAGCTTTCCGCACTTTCTGCATTAGCAATAGCTATTCCGGTTTCATTGGTTATTTATTTGATACAGCGAAATAACATGATTGCACTGGCATCATTTGTAGTTTTTTATACTGGCAGCTATTTTTTAATCCGATTTGTTTTTGAATCATTCATTAATCGGAAAATTAAACTGATTTACAAATTCATTCATCAAACTAAAGCTTCTAAGCGAGAAGAAACTTATTACAAATACATTTTACCTAAAAAAGGCATAGAAGAAGTAAAGGATGAAGTAGTAGAATGGGCAGAGCAACAAAGGGCTGAAATAGAAATGCTGAAAAATAATGAAGTGTATAGAAAAGAGTTTTTACAAAATCTGGCGCATGAACTTAAAACGCCCATTTTTGCTATACAAGGCTATGTTGATACCTTGCTGGGAGGGGCAATAAATAATCAGGCTGTAAATACAAAGTTTCTGGAAAATGCCGCAAAAAATGTAGACAGAATGGTACACTTAGTGAACGACCTCGATGAAATTTCTACATTAGAAAGCGGGAAACAAGCCATTAATAAAGGGAATTTTATTGTGCAGGATTTAATCAGGGAAGTATTTGAAACGCTTTCTATAAAAACATCCTCACGCAATATTAAGTGCGGTATAAAGAAAGGTTGCGAATTCCCTATTCCTGTTTTTGCAGATAAAGAGAAGATAAGGCAGGTGATGAATAATCTGGTGGAAAACAGCATTAAATACGGGAAAACAGACGGCAATATAGTAGCGAGTGTATATAAAACAGATGGAGAACATGTATTAATTGAATTTAGTGATGATGGTATTGGTATAGGAGAAGTTCATCTGATGCGGATTTTTGAACGCTTTTATAGAACAGATAAAGGTAGAAGTAGAAACATTGGAGGGTCTGGTTTAGGATTAGCTATCTGTAAACACATTATTGAAGCGCATGGACAAACCATTCATGTAAGAAGTAAGCCCGATGTTGGTACAACTATTGGCTTTACTTTAGAAAGTAAAAATAATGTGTGATAAAATAGCTATATTGTAGTAGCCGATGATTTGCGGCGCTAAAGCATATTGCTGTATTACAGCAGTTTAATTTTAAAGGGAGATATATGGGCATTAAAATTTTAGACCGTTTATTCAGACCTAAAAACATTGTGTTTTATGAGTTGTTTGAAGATGTTGCTGAAAAGTTACATGAAATGGGTATTAAATTAAAAGAAATGGTGAATGAGCCAGATGCCAACAAAAGAGCTGCTTTGCGCAGTCAGCTAGAAGATCTTGAACATAAGAATGACGATAATACCCATCAGATTTTTACAGAACTTGGTCGCAACTTTATTACCCCTTTCGACAGAGAAGATATTCACTATTTAGCAAGTGCTTTAGATGATATCGCCGATTATATTTTTTCTTGTTCCAAAAAAATGATTTTCTATAATATAAATCCGAACGAGATTGGCATACAGAAACTGGCAGAATTGATTTTACAAGGTACAGTTGAAATAAAAAAAGCTGTTTTTGGATTGAGGAACATGAATAAAGTAAAGGAAATGACCGAGGCCATGATTAAAATCAATAGCATTGAAAATCAGGCTGATGATGTGTTTGACATGAGTATTGAAAAACTTTTTGAGCAAGAGCATGATTTCAAAGAAGTAATCAAGAAAAAAGAAATTTATCAGGTAATGGAAAAGGCAACCGATAAATGTGAAGATGCTGCAAATGCTATTGAGTCGATCATTATAAAATACGCTTAATTTATTTTCTTCAATAGTTTGATTGCAGTCAGGCAATAAATTGAATATATCCTTTTATCTTGCAGGATATTTTTATGTGTATGCCTACAATTTTAGTAACTGGCGGTGCCGGATTTATTGGATCTCACACCATTATTGATTTAATTGAAAATGGATTTGATGTTATTTCCATTGACGATTTTTCTGCCTCCACCCCTATTTCCTTTACAGGCATAAAAAAAATTACCGGTAAAGAAGTAATCAATTATGTAGTTGACTTAAAAAACTTTGAGGATACCAAAGCCGTTTTTCAAAAACATACTAATATCAAGGGGATCATACATTTTGCTGCATTTAAAGCGGTAGGAGAATCGGTACATCTCCCACTAAAATATTACGAAAACAATTTATTTGGTTTAATCAACCTTTTAAAATGTGTAGAAGCATTTAAAGTGCCGCATTTTGTGTTTTCATCCTCCTGTACGGTATATGGTAATCCCGATACCATACCGGTGACCGAGCAGTCGCCCATTAAAACGGCTGAATCGCCTTACGGTGCTACCAAACAAATGGGTGAAGTAATCATTAAAGATTTTACCAATTCCGGTTCTGCCAATGCAATTTTATTGCGTTACTTTAATCCGGTTGGTGCTCATCCGTCCGGATATATCGGCGAGCTCCCATTAGGTAAGCCTCAAAATCTTTTTCCGGTAATTACGCAAACTGCGATTGGAAAGATTCCTAAAATGATGGTTTATGGAAATGACTATGACACAAGAGATGGAAGTTGCATCAGAGATTTTATTCATGTTTCAGATATAGCCCATGCACACACTTTAGCTATACAATTCCTTTTAGATAAAAAAAATGAAACCAATTGCGATGTATTTAATTTAGGTACGGGCATTGGTATAACCGTTTTAGAAGCCATTCAAACTTTTGAAAAAGTTAGTGGTTTAAAACTTAACTACGAGATTGGTTCAAGGAGAGCAGGAGATGTTATAGCTATTTATGCCAATAACAATGCTGCTTTAAGCAAATTGGGCTGGAAAATAAATTACGACATTACTGAAATGATGGACACTGCCTGGAAATGGGAACTCAAATTAAAAGAGATAGCTGATCAACCCAACTAATCAGTTGGTTCAATCAGCTATCAGCAATACTTTATTGGTTCACCATTTTAGCTGCATTTTCGGCCATTTGTAATGACTCGATAAACTCTTCTATATCACCACCAATTACAGCATCTAAATTGTAAGAAGTTAAGCCAATTCTATGGTCGGTAACCCTTCCTTGAGGCCAGTTATAGGTTCTGATTTTTGCACTTCTATCGCCGGTACTTACCAATGTCTTACGCTGACGGGATATTTCATCTTCTTGCTTGCGCACCTGTTCTTCGTATAATTTAGTACGCAACATCGTCATGGCTTTTTCTCTGTTGCCTAACTGAGAACGTTCGGTTTGACAAACCACCACTACACCTGTTGGAATATGGGTTAAGAATACCTTGGTTTCAACCTTATTTACGTTTTGACCGCCAGCACCACCACTTCGTGCGGTTTCCATTTTTACATCGCTTTCTTTCAACTCAAAATCCACCTCTTCGGCTTCAGGCATAACAGCTACGGTTGCAGCAGAGGTATGTACCCTGCCCTGTGTTTCTGTATTGGGAACTCTTTGTACCCGATGTACCCCACTTTCGAATTTTAGGGTGCCATATACATCTTCGCCACTCACTTCTACCACCACTTCTTTATATCCCCCAACTGTACCTTCGCTTTCACTTACTACAGCAGTTTTCCATCCTTTTTTAGCGCAATACCTCAAATACATACCCAACAAATCTCCTGCAAATAAACTGGCTTCGTCGCCACCCGTTCCGGCACGAATTTCTAAAATGGCATTTTTGTCGTCCTGCGGATCTTTAGGAATCAATAATTTAGTTAACTCCTTTTCCAGATCGTCTTTTTGAATTTCCAGTTCGGGCAACTCCATTTTAGCCAATTCTCTCATATCCTCTTCATTGCTATTCAATGCTTCTTTAGCAAATTGATAATCGGCCAATACCTTCATATAAGCTTCATAAGGCTTTACAATTTTTTCGAGAGCGCGGTACTCTTTACTGTAAATACCAAACTCTTTTTGATTGTTAATGATTTCGGGGTTGGTAAGTGCAACTCCAACCTGATCAAAACGCGCTTTAATCGCTTCAAGCTTATTCAGCATATCCAATTTTTAGGGAGTGCAAAATTACATAAATGAAACCGTTTTCCTTAATTTCATGTAGGGTATTTA
>JBIIAP010000280.1:0-3402 GCA_044239855.1 Sediminibacterium sp.
ACCTGTGAATACCTGGGTGCTATGGAAGCATTTGCGCACCTGAATAATCAAATATTTAATTAACGATTTTAATTTTCTATAAAGTGTACTCAATAAATCTGGAAGAGCAAATTAGTATTGCTTGTAACAAATATCAAATAGATACTAAAGGCTTGGATCAGGCATTTTACAATCGGCTATTTAATAATATTTCAACCGTAGGTCATTTATTCGCATCAATATATGAACATCACGCTGCAGGCGTAGAAAAGTTAATTGCATTAATTGATGTACTGGTTTTAGTGTATAAAGAGCGATCCAATACATTAAAAGAAAAAGACGCCCATAAACTTGCGCAGGGCAATTGGGTTTTAAGCAACCAAATTGCAGGAATGAGTTTATATGTTGATCGTTTTTGCGGAGACCTGAAAGGCTTACCTGCTAAATTGGATTACTTAAAAAAATTAGGGGTGAATTTTTTGCATTTGATGCCTGTTTTTGAAAGCCCCGAAGGGGAAAGCGATGGAGGTTATGCGGTTGCTGATTTCAGAAAAGTGGAGGAACGTTTTGGAACGATGGAGGATTTAAGGGATGTTCAACAACACATGCAAGAGGAGCACATGTATTTGATGATTGATATCGTTTTAAACCATACATCACATCATCACGAATGGGCAAAAAAAGCAAGGGCAGGAGATGCAACCTATCAGGACTATTTTTACATGTTCAGCGACCGATACCTTCCCGATCAATTTGATAAAACCATGCCGGAAATTTTTCCGGAAAGCGCACCCGGCAGTTTCTCTTATGTACCCGAATGTGATAAGTGGGTAATGACGGTATTTCATAACTATCAGTGGGATTTAAACTATACGAATCCTGCTGTATTTAATGACATGCTGCTAAATATTTTCTTCTATGCTAATCTTGGTGTAGATATTTTACGAATTGATGCGCCGGCATTTATTTGGAAACAGTTGGGTACTACCTGTCAAAATTTGCCACAAGCACACACACTACTTCGTTTAATTAAACAGTGTGTAAATATTTCAACTCCGGGCATGGCTTTACTGGGGGAAGTAATTGTAGCGCCCAAAGAAATCATGAAATATTTTGGGACTGATGAGTTTACCGCTAAAGAATGTGATGTTGCATACAATGCTACTCAAATGGCATTACAATGGGACGCATTGGCTACCGCTGATACCAGAGTAATGCTTGCCGCGCAACATGAATTACTTCAAAAACCTTTTGGAACAACCTGGATTACTTACACACGCTGTCATGATGATATAGGTTTAGGATACGATGACAATATGATTGCTGCTGCGGGGTATCACCCCTATCACCACCGAAAATTTTTAAAGGATTATTATTCGGGAAATCACGAGATTTCTGATGCAACCGGAGCTTTGTTTTCTGTGAACCCTAAAACACAGGATGCGCGCATTAGTGGTACGCTCGCCTCATTATGCGGATTAGAAAAAGCCGTTCGGCACAATGATGGATTAGCCATTCAACAATCTATTGCTAAAATAATATTGATGCAAGCTCAGACTATGTTTTTGGGCGGAATTCCAATGCTATTTTATGGTGATGAAGTGGGTTATACCAATGACTATGCTTATCAAAATGATTCCGGAAAAAGCTATGACAATCGTTGGATGCATCGTCCCATGATTAATTGGGATAAAAATCACAAAATACATATTGAAAACACGGTTGAACAAAAAATTTTCTTAGCCACACAAAAACTAATTCAACTTAGAAAAAAATTATTCCTTTTTGGAGACTATAAAAATATAACCTGGTTAACTCCTCACAATATACATGTAGCGGGTTTTATAAGGGCTTATGACGACAGGCGGGTGTACTGTTTATTTAATTATAACCAACAGGTTTCTTTCATTACCTGGTATCTTTTTAAAGAACATGGATATGCGCCTGCGGTGCTGCTTGATCATTGGACGGGTGCTGAATATAAGGTAGGGCTCGATCATGATTATTTCATCATGGAGCCCTACCAGTTTTGCATTTTAGAAGCAGTTGATAATTAAGTGCAGTCTTAAAGTTTAATGCTACATCCAATATTAATTAAATAGTCGGCAAATGCTGCATCACCCTGTGCATAAGTCCCTGTAAGCTTGGTTCTGATTTTGTCGGGTACACTTTGGGTTCTATCTCTATTTATAGATACAGGTAGATAAGCGTACACGTTCATTTTTTTAAACATATAGGTAATACCAGGTTCTGCTGTTAAAATTTTACCTGGTCTTCTAAATCCTTCACTTCCCCCAATTAAATCATTTACTGGAATACATTCAAAACGCAGTCCACCGGAAAAAGTCCAGTTATTAACTTGATAATTCATACCACCTCTTAACAGATATTGGTCTGGTACACTCATTAAATCGGAAGTATAAGAAATACTTGTAGCCGATGGCGCTGCACCCCTTGCGGTTGACACACCATTCTGTTCTCTTGGATTAACTAAATAATAGGCGTTTCCGTATAAGCTCATTTTAGGAGATAATGTATAAGACACGTTTAATTCGGTAGTTAATCCAGTTCCTCCATCTCCTAATTGAATGGATTGATCAACTGGTCCTTTATTAGTTGATCCGGTTGCGGTATAAAAGCGATCGGTATATCTGTAATCGCCGGTTGCGAATTTAATACCCAAGCCAACCTGAATTTTAAGTTTGGTCAATTTAGCAGGATCTGTGAGCCAAAGATAACCGGCAATCCTTAAGTCGCCGAGGCCAAATGATTCAGTTGAATATCGGGCAGTGCCGCCGTGTTCATACAATGAGGAACGAGTATTGGCAATAATAGGTACATAAACTGACATGCTCCATTTTTTATTTAAAATTTTAGTTAACCCCAAATCCATACTATAGGTATGGTTGATTACCTGAGTACCCTGTTCCATTCTATGCTTTTGCTCTACAGTTCCAACAAAATGTCTGAAAGAATTAAAATAACGGGTATTGATACTTAGGGTTAACCCAGTTGTGTCATAATGGTTGCCATGCGTCATCATACCACAAGAAGGGCCACCAGCACCTCTTACTGCTACACAACCTTGAGCAAAAATATTATGGTTAAGGCATATCAATGCCATTAGAAGTATTGAACAATATTTCATGAGTTTATATTTATTATTTTTTAATGGTCACATGGTATAGCCTTATATTGATTCGCGGTTGCTATACAAGATTTGTTTATGGCTATTTCATGTGTTTTGAATTTTGACTTTTGAATTTTATTTGCGTAAACTGAATTAAATTATTTCTTCATTTTTAAGCGTTGTGCAATTAGACCGCCCACTTTTTTTCCAATATCTGTGCTGATAATACAGGAATTATGGAAATGAAGCCCTCCATAAAAACGGGCCCAATTGTTTTCTTCAGCTGCGTGCCT
>JBIIAP010000068.1:0-11188 GCA_044239855.1 Sediminibacterium sp.
TACTGGCGATATTTTAGGTAGTTTTCGGTGCGATTGTGGGGAACAGCTGCACAAAGCCATGCAGATGGTTGAAGCAGAAGGGAAAGGGATTATTTTATACATGCAGCAGGAAGGAAGAGGAATCGGGTTGATTAATAAATTAAGAGCCTATAAACTTCAGGAACAAGGGATGGATACCGTAGAAGCCAACTTACATTTGGGTTTTAAAATGGATGAGCGTGATTATGGAATCGGCGCACAAATACTTCGTCATCTGGGAGTAAATAAGTTGAAATTAATGAGTAATAACCCAAGAAAACGCGCAGGGCTCAAGGGGTATGGTATTGAGATTACTGAGGTAGTTCCAATAGAAGTACCAGCTAACCCTCATAATGAAAGGTATCTGCAAGTGAAAAGAGATAAAATGGGCCATACCATACAGGGTAACTAATCGCTTAGTTACCTTCTTCTGTAGGAATGATGTTCCTGTTCAGGTTCTTCTTTTTCCCTTTCTTTTTCGTAGGCCTTAATAATAGCCTTTACCAGTTTATGCCTTACCACATCCTCTTCGGTTAATTCTATATGCGCAATACCGTCAATGTTTTTTAATATACGAGAAGCTTTTTCTAAACCACTTCTCATATTTCTGGGTAAATCTACCTGAGTAGGATCACCTGTGATTATTGCTTTAGCATTCGCTCCGATGCGTGTTAAAAACATTTTCAACTGTAAATCATTAGAGTTCTGCGCTTCATCCAAAATAATAAAGGCATTATCCAGTGTCCGTCCTCGCATATAGGCTAATGGAGCAATTTCAATAGTCCTGGTGCTCATATAATAACCCAACTTATCAGCAGGTATCATATCGTCAAGCGCATCGTATAATGGTCGCAAATATGGGTCAATTTTTTCTTTCAAATCGCCGGGTAAAAAACCCAAACTTTCTCCTGCTTCTACGGCTGGTCTGGTTAAGATGATTTTTTTTACTAATTTATTCTTTAAGGCCCTCACTGCTAATGCAACTGCAGTATAAGTTTTTCCTGTACCCGCTGGGCCTATCGCAAATACGATATCATTTCTATCAGCTGCGTGGACCAATTTTTTCTGATTCTGGGTTCTCGCTCTTACTGTTTTGCCATTGGGGCCAAACACCAATATGTCATTGGGGTTTTTATCAATAAAATTGTCAACAATTTCAGCATCATCACCCCCCAATATTTGTTCAAAATAGCCCTCACTCAAATGACCATTTCTTTGTAGATATTGAAGTATTAAATCTATTTTTTCTTTGGCAACATCAATCTGTTCCGGGGCGCCACTGAGCTTCAATTGTGTACCTCTCGATAAAATCTTCAATAAAGGAAATTTCTTTTTTAATAAATCTAATTTTCCATTGTTTACACCAAAAAATTCAATGGGGTTAACCGTTTCTAAACTAATAATTGTATCTGTCAAACGTTTATGATTTAATTTTCTATGAATAAGTTAATATCAAAATTTAATGGTAAAAATTAGCTAATAAAAATTAACTTCCCAAATATAATTACCCACCAATCTTTTTAAGTTGTGCAATTGTTTCCGTTGGGTTCGCAGATTTAAATACCGTATTACCTGCAACTAATACATCGGCTCCCGCAGCAATGATTTCAGGTGCATTTTCAAGGGTAACTCCGCCATCAATTTCTATCAGCGCAGCACTATTTTTCTCTACAATTAATGACTTCACTTGTCGAATTTTATGTAGGGTATTTGGAATAAATTGTTGACCGCCAAACCCCGGATTTACACTCATCAAACAAACCAAATCAACATCCATAATTATATCTGCTAGTAAGTGTATTGCTGTGTGTGGGTTTACCGCAATACCCGCTTTCATACCCAATTGCTTTATTTGTTGAATATTTCTGTGCAAATGTGTGCAGGCTTCTAGATGAACGGTTAAGATATCTGCCCCAGCCTGCTTAAAAGCTTCTGTATATTTCTCTGGTTCTTCTATCATTAAATGGACATCACAAACCTTTTGGGTAGCTTTTCTGATAGCCGCAATAACGGGCAAGCCAAAGCTTATATTGGGAACAAACCGACCATCCATAACATCTAAATGAAACCACTCTGCTTCACTATTGTTAAGCATATTACAGTCCGTCTGCAAATTTAAAAAATCGGCACTTAATAAGGATGGGGCAATAATTGGCATATTTGTTTTAATTAAGTCGTTCAATGGCTTTTTGAGCCTCTGTTAATTTTGGATCTAAGGTGAATGCTTTTTGATAGTATTCAATGGCAGTATCCTTGTATAGTTGTTGTTCAACACATTTCCCCAACCAATAATACCCATCTGCATACATTGGATCTATTTTTATAATTGTCTCAAAGATAGTTCTAGCAGGTTGTATTTTGTGCTGATCGTATAATATAAATCCTTTTTCCATGTATGCTTCTAAATAATGGTAATTTAATTGTATACAGGTATCAAAGTATTTTTGAGCTGAATTGCTATTCCCTTTTCTTGCATGGTATATTCCCTTAAGAAAATATAAATGTGGGCGGGTTTCTTCATTGTAATATACATTTTCAATATTTTCTGCAACTATTTCAAAAGTCGGGTTTTTAGTTTCAGCAAATAACATAGCCAAAGAAAATATCGCAACCGGTGTAGGATATATTTTAATTGAATTTAAATAACATTTAATTGCACCAGCAGTGTCCTGTGTTTTTTCTAGTATACCTCCTTTTTGGCTCCACAATAGTTGGTTTAAACTATCCTGCTTTATCAATTTATCTAACTGGATTAATGCCTCTGAGTATAATTGCGCTGAATCTAAACTATTTATCAGTTGTTCTTTCAATGCAATATTGGTAGAGTCGGCTTCAGACTGTTGTATTAACTGCGCAATTTCAGGGGGATATTTACTTTGTGAAGTGCTTATTTTATTTTCAGTTGAGTTGCCACAAGCGCTCATCATAAAAACAGCTAAAATGATAATTATGTTGTACTTCATAAACCGAAATTAAGGATGAAAAAATGGATATAATCTGGTTTTGTTATTTCAACTGAATTTAGGTTGTATTTTCGCAACTCATTAACAATTTGGCAATGAATAAGATCAATTTTTTAATAGGGGTGTTGTTTTGTTCATTTTATAGCAATGCGCAAAATAAAATCCCTGACGACACACTCAGATTTGAAGGGGAACAACATTTCAAAAACATTCAGCAACTAACTTTTGGTGGTGATAATGCAGAAGCATATTGGAGCGCAGATAGTAAATACCTAATCTTTCAAAGGACCAATACAAAGGAAGGATTGAATTGCGATCAAATTTTTATAGGTAAAGTACCCGAGAAAAAAGGCGAGCCTTTTGTTTATAATCGCGTAAGCAATGGAAAAGGTAGAACCACCTGTGCGTATTTCATGAAAGATGGTAAACATGTTATTTATGCGTCTACACATGAAGGTGGCAACGATTGCCCACCTGTACCAGATAGAGCGAAGCATGGCAATAAGTACATATGGCCGTTATATAATACTTACGACATATACATGGCAGACCTGAAAGGCAAGATTATTAAAAAATTAACAACCGCAAAGGGATATGATGCCGAAGCAACCCTTTCTTATGACGGACATAAAATGATTTACTGCTCGGATAAAAATGGAGATTTAGATTTATACATCATGGACTTAAAAACGGGTAAGGAAAAAAAAGTAACCGCTGAATTGGGCTACGATGGGGGTGCCTGGTTTAGTCCAGATGGAAAAAAAATTGTTTGGCGTGCTAGTAGACCCAAAACAGACGCAGAAGTTAAAGAATATAAGGACCTTTTAGCTGAAGGATTGGTTGCCCCCACCAATATGGAAGTTTGGGTGGCGGATGCCGATGGATCTAATGCAAAACAAATCACCTCATTAGCTCAGGCAAATTGGGCACCCAATTTTACAGCCGATAGTAAGCATATTATATTTTGTAGCAATCACGAGTACAAGCGAGGATTTCCTTTCAACATGTATATGGTTGACTTAAATGGGAATAATATGGAAAAAATTAGCCGGGATAAAGGCTTCGACGCTTTCCCCATGATTAGCCCCGATGGTAAAAAAATCGTATTTGCTTCAAACAGAAATAATGGCGGTACAAGAGATACAAACTTATTTTTGGCAGACTGGGTGGAATAAAGCCAAAATTAAAAATTCAAAAGTCAAAATGGATGGTGGTCGTAAGTAGTTAAAACTTAAAAAAGTAGATATACCGATTAAAGGTCTATTTTTGACGAATCAATTTAATAACAGCACTAAAAAACAAACAATAATGCAAACAGGATTACTTCATTTACATAACTTATTACGTTGGGTAATATTATTATTATTGATATGGTCTATCTTAAAAGCATACGCAGGTTGGAAGGGTAATAACCCCTTTAATCCCGCTGATAAAAAAACGTGGTTATTTACTATGATTGCAGGACATGTAACTTTGATGTTAGGCATATTTCAGGTACTTTGGGGTAGATATGGAATACTAACCTATAAATTACCGGAAGGAACTTCTATCATGAAGGATAAGTTCTTGAGATTTTTTATAGTAGAACATCCTGTATTAATGATAGCTGCTATTATTTTTATTACGCTAGGACACGGCATGGCCAAAAAAACAGTTTCCGATGAGATAAAGTATAAAAAGGCGTTTATCTATTTCCTTTTGGCTTTCATATTAATTATGGTAAGCATTCCTTGGCCATTTAGAGGCATTGTTGGACGACCTTATTTCCCGGGAATTGCTGGATAGAACATAAAATGTATGTAATATTTAGTGTATATGTAAGTAGAAATCCACTTAATTCGCTTTTTTAAAGCCAGTTGAGTGTCAATTTTCCACATTTTATAGAGTTTTTTGCACTAATTTTTTATAATTCAGTTATAATGTAATATCTTTGCAGCCCGAAAAATAGTATGTCTAAACAACCGCTGATAAAACAAGATGGAGTAATTCTGGAAGCATTAAGTAATGCTATGTTCAGAGTGAAGTTAGAAAATGGTCATGAAATATTAGCAACTATTTCAGGTAAGATGAGGATGCACTACATCCGTATTTTACCCGGAGATAAAGTAGGGGTGGAGATGAGTCCATATGACTTAAGTCGTGGAAGAATAATCTTCAGGTATAAATAGTTTTTGAAACAGGTATTTAAAAGATAAACAACCAAACAATGAAAGTAAGAGCTTCCATTAAAAAACGCAGTGCCGATTGTAAGATCGTGAAGCGCAAGGGTAAATTATTTGTGATTAACAAAAAGAATCCCCGCTTTAAGCAACGTCAGGGATAATTTGAATCATCATCTAAAAGTATAAAACACAATAAAATATGGCTCGTATTGCCGGTATTGATTTACCAAAAAACAAAAGAGGGGAGATTGGTTTAACCTACATTTTTGGTATAGGTCGTTCAACAGCTCAGTATATACTAGATAAAGCTGGTATTGACCATAATAAAAAAGTAAACCAGTGGAACGACGATGAGCAAACTGCTATTCGTAATATCATTAATAATGAGTTTAAGGTTGAAGGTGCTTTAAGAAGTGAAGTATCTATGAGCATTAAGCGTTTATTGGATATTGCTTGTTACAGAGGTCTTCGCCACCGTAAAGGATTACCTGTTCGTGGTCAAAGAACTAAAACGAATAGCCGTACAAGAAAAGGTAAGCGTAAAACAGTTGCCGGTAAGAAAAAGGCCGCTAAGAAATAATTAGTCAAAAGTCATGGAATTCCTTTCCATGACTTTTGCTATATAAATCCTGTTGTTTTGGATAGCTGTTAAGCTGGAGAAGCACAGGTTTCCTGCTGAAGGAATTATTAAATAACCATCCCATAAAAGGGAAGATTACCTAAAAAAATGGCTAAACCACAAAAAGCGCAGAACAGTGCAAAAGCTGCTGCCAAAAAAAGAGTTGTGAAAGTAGACGCTGCCGGTGAGGTACGTGTTTCTGCAACTTTCAACAACATCATCATCAGTTTTACCAACAAATCCGGTCAAGTTATTAGCTGGAGCTCTGCTGGTAAAATGGGTTTTAAAGGTTCTAAGAAAAATACGCCTTACGCTGCTCAAATGGCTGCTGCTGACGCTGCTAAAGTTGCATTAGATGCAGGTTTGAAAAGAGTAGAAGTATTTGTAAAAGGACCCGGAGCTGGTCGTGAAGGTGCTATTCGTTCAATAGCGCAGTCTGGTATTGAAGTTACCTCTATTAAAGATGTTACTCCTATGCCGCATAATGGCTGTCGTCCTCCAAAACAAAGAAGAGTTTAATTCATCGGGTTTCGGCCCGATATTTTAATATTTGAGCCAATAAGGTTTCATTTTTCAAAAGGTTGCTCGATTTATTTTTTACGATTTTTAACCGATCGAAGCAACGAATTTTAAAAAAATCGAAATGAAAAAAACAATATGGCACGTTACACAGGTCCTAAGACCAAAATCTCGAGAATTTTCGGCGAACCAATTTTAGGTAACGCTAAATGGTTAGGTAAAAATTCAAACCCTCCCGGACAGCATGGTGCTGCCCGTAAGCGTAAGACTTTGGGAGAGTACGCTCTTCAGTTGAGAGAAAAACAAAAGGCAAAATACACTTATGGTGTATTGGAGCGCCAGTTCCGTAAAACTTTTGAAGAAGCTCAACGATTGAAAGGCGTTACAGGTGAAAACCTTATTAAATTATTAGAAGCTCGTTTAGACAATACAGTGTTCCGTTTAGGATTAACTGCTAGTCGTCCTGAAGCTCGTCAATTGGTGAACCATAAGCACATCACTGTGAATGGTGAAATCATGAATGTACCATCTTACTCTTGTAAGCCAGGTGATATCATTGGTTTCAAACCGAAGAGCGCAGACAATACAAGCGTAACCAGCAAAAACCGTGGAAAAAATCCTAAGTTCGGTTGGTTAGATTGGAACGATGCGGAAAGAAAAGGTACTTTCATCACTTTCCCTGAACGTGAAAATGTTCCAGAAAACATCAAAGAACAGCTTATTGTAGAATTGTATTCTAAATAATCTTTTTTCACTTTCATTCACCTAACAAGTAAAATAAAAGTTCTCATATGGCAATATTAAGTTTCCAGAAGCCAGACAAAATCGTTCTGCAAAAAGCAACTGATTTTGAAGGACAATTCGAATTTCGTCCCCTTGAACCAGGTTTCGGTTTAACAATTGGTAATGCACTTCGCAGAGTATTGTTGAGTTCATTAGAAGGTTATGCGATTGTTGGTATCAAAATAGATGGAGTTGACCATGAGTTCGCAACCATCAAAGGTATTACGGAAGACGTAACTGAAATCATCCTTAACCTTAAGCAAGTTCGTTTTAAGAAAACAGCTGATCACGATATTGCTAGCGAAAAAATCAACTTGTCTATCAAAGGACGTAGCGAATTTAATGCAGGAATGATCGGAGAATTAACACAGAGTTTCCAGATCATGAATCCTGAGTTATTGATTTGCGTGATGGACCCCACTGCTAAATTAGATATCGAATTGACCATAGCAAGAGGTCGCGGCTATATCCCTGCAGAAGAAAATAAAATCAAAGATGTTCCCTTCGGATACATCGCTATTGATTCTATTCATACCCCAATTAAAAACGTAAAGTTTGCAATTGAGAACTATCGTGTAGAACAAAGAACTGATTATGAAAAATTAGTTTTGGATGTTGCTACTGATGGAACTATTCATCCTGAAGATGCCGTTAAGCAAGCTTCTCGTATACTTATTCAACACTTGATGATCATTACCGATGAAAACATCACTTTTGATAACAAGGAAGATAAGAAAGAAGATGTGGTTGATGAGCACGTATTACAATTACGTAAAGTATTGAAAACACCGTTAGAAGATTTAGATCTTTCTGTACGTGCATTCAATTGCTTAAAAGCTGCTAAAATCAACAGCTTAAGTGAATTGGTTCAATACGAGCAGGAAGACTTAATGAAATTCAGAAACTTTGGCCAAAAATCTTTATCTGAAATTGAGCAGGTATTGACTGAAAGAGGTCTTAGCTTTGGAATGGACTTAGTTAAACTTGGTTTAGATAATTTAGATAATTAATTTTTTTTCAATAACTTAAACTGCTACTTTTTAAGTAGTAATTTAAATCCTCCACAAATCCTGACACGGTGTGGAGATTAAAACTTAAATGTCATGCGTCACGGAGACAAAATCAACAACCTCGGCCGTAAAAAGGCCCACAGAATTGCATTGTTGCAGAACTTGGCTAGCCAGTTAATCACGCACAAACGTATTGTTACTACTCTAGCTAAAGCTAAAGCATTAAGAACTTACGTAGAGCCGTTAATTACCAAAACCAAGAAGAACGAGAATGCAGCTCAAATCAGTCACAATCATCGTTTAGTTTTTGCTGAATTACAAGACAAACAAGCTGTTAAAGAATTGTTTACTGTAATTGGCCCAAAAATTGCATCTCGTCCCGGTGGATATACACGTATTCTTAAATTAGGAATTCGTCCGGGTGATAATGCTGAAAAAGCAATGATTGAGTTAGTAGACTTCAATGAAATCTACGGTAAAAATGTAGAAAAAGCTGCTGAACCAGCTAAAAAAACCCGTCGTAGCCGTGCTCCTAAAAAAGCCGATGCTGCTACAGAAGCGACTACAGACGCCACAAAAGAAGAAGCAGCTGCTGAATAATTATCATGCAACTGGTTTAAATAATAAAGGCATCCCGCTTCTTGCAGGATGCCTTTTTTTAAGTACTAAATAGTAAAATATTTTTTGATAATACAGGGTTTTCCAAACCTTTAAAGTATATATTACAATTATGTTACAAGCCAAACAACCCGCAGTATTAGTCCTAGCAGATGGTCATGTTTTTCATGGATTTTCTTTTGGTAAATCAGGTATTGCTACCGGGGAAATTTGTTTCAATACCGGAATGACCGGTTATCAGGAAGTGTTTACAGACCCAAGCTATACTGGTCAAGTACTGATCATGAATAATGTACATGTAGGGAATTATGGAGTTAAGGATGCAGATGTGGAAAGTAGCAGTGTAAAAATCAGGGGATTAATTGCCCGTAATTTAGAAGAACAATTCAGTAGAATAATGGCCAATGGCGATTTAAATGCTTACCTGGTAAGCAATAACATTGTTGCTATTGAAGGTATCGATACCCGTGCTCTGGTTGCTCATATTCGCACAAAAGGAGCAATGAATTGTATCATCTCTTCTTCTATACTAGAGGTTAATCAGTTAACTGAAATGTTACAAACTGTTCCTAATATGGATGGTCTGGAATTAGCCAGCACTGTCAGTACTACTGAAGAATATGAGTTAGGTGATCCATCTTCGGATGTTAAAGTTGCTGTACTTGATTTCGGTGTTAAACAACATATATTACAATGTCTGGTAGATAGAGGCGCTCATGTTAAAGTGCATCCTGCAAAAACACCAATAAGTAGACTTAAAGAATTTAATCCGAATGGTTTTTTTATTTCCAATGGCCCCGGAGATCCTGCTGCTATGCCATATGCAGTTGAAACTGTAAAAGAAATTTTAAAAGAACAAAAACCGGTATTTGGTATTTGTTTGGGACATCAATTATTAGCTCTGGCTAATGATATTCCTACTTTTAAAATGCATCATGGTCATAGAGGACTCAATCATCCTGTAAAAAATATTATTACCGGTCAATGTGAAATCACCACCCAAAATCATGGTTTCGGTGTAGATCCTGTAGCCGTAAAAAATAATCCAAACGTAGAAATTACACATATCAACTTAAATGACGATTCTATCGAAGGAATCAGATTAAAGGACAGACCTGCTTTTAGTGTACAATATCACCCGGAAAGCACTCCCGGTCCACATGATAGCAGATATTTATTTGATCGTTTTATCGAAATGATGAAGTAATTTTATTACACGAAGTGAGCCATAAATTTGCGGTAATAGCCAACTGCAATATTAATCAGACGAACTTCAAGTGATCAATGAAAAATTAAAAATAACTTCATGAAAATAGCCATCGTTAACGGACCCAATCTTAATCTTTTAGGTAAAAGAGAGCCTGGTATTTACGGTAATCAGCCTTTTGAAATGTATATGGAAAAGTTGATTGCGCAATTTCCCCAAATTGAATTCACCTATTTTCAGTCTAATGTGGAAGGTGAAATTGTTAATGCGATTCAACAATACGGATTTTCAACTGATGGAATAGTGCTTAATCCTGCTGCCTATACTCATACTTCTGTTGCTATTGGCGATGCGGTTGCTGCTATTACTGCACCAGTTGTTGAAGTGCACATTAGTAACGTAAGAGGCAGAGAGGAATTTAGAAAACTTTCTTATGTTTCAGGTGTAGTGGATGGTAGTATCGCCGGCCTTGGATTAATGGGGTATGAATTAGCTGTTCAATGGTTGATCAATCAGCACCAATAATTTAATTATTCTCCTTGTTAATTTATGATAGCAAAATCCTATTCTGCTAAAACGCTTTATTTTATTGTTTTTGCTGCAATTATTAAAATTATTATTGCCCCATTCTTTGAATTAGGAAATGATGAAGTCTATTATTGGACCTATGCACTTCAACCAGATTGGAATCATTTCGACCATCCTCCAATGGTTGGACTTCTAATTCGGCTTACTAGTTTAAATCTGTATTGGGTTAGTGAATTGTCATTAAGACTTGGAAGTATTTTAGGGGCAGCAGTTTCTTCCTGGTTTGTTTTTAAAACAGCATCGATTATTGCAAACGAAAGAACCGGTTGGTTTGCTACATTAATATACAATGCCTCCGTTTATACCGGGTTTATCGCCGGCTTTTTTATTTTGCCCGATTCGCCGCAAATGCCTTTTTATACCGGCGCATTATTACTGATGGCTTATATTTTATTCGATCATTCTCCTAATAAAAAAACAATTGCGTGGCTTTCACTTGGATTTATAATTGGATTAGCGCTTTTAAGTAAAGTACATGCCCTTTTTTTATGGGCAGGTTTTGGATTATTTATCTTATTAAACAAGCGCAATGTGCTATTAAATTGGAGGCTTTATGCTTCTGTATTCATCACTACATGTTTTATTTTGCCTATTGCCTATTGGAATTGGAAAAATAATTTTATTACCTATCAATTTCATTCAAACAGAGTTACACATACTGGCATAAAATGGGATGCTTTACTAAGTGAGATCTTAGGTGA
>JBIIAP010000281.1:0-3400 GCA_044239855.1 Sediminibacterium sp.
TTGCTACCTCTTAACTCTTCATTCGCATAGCCTAAAGCCCTGATTAGCAAGGTTTTTTGCTTTTTAAAGAATGCTGTTTTTATTTCAGATAGCTCCCGTCATTATATTACGCTATTAATTAGCTATCATTACTATATTTTCGTTGTCACTAATTTGTCTATGATGAGAAGTGTTCGGTTGTTTTTTTTATTGATTATTTTTTCCGGTGCTGCTTTTGGTCAGCAGCTATCAGAACCGCCCCAATGCGGCGCAGATGCTTTTACCCAATTATTGCGCAAAGACCCCATGTTTGTTGTTAGAGAAAAGGATTTGAATGAAAAAATTAGAACCCGGGTATTGCAAACAACCAATCAAAGAAATTTAAAAAACACAGGATATAACAGCTCCAATAAAACCGCAAAAAATGTGGTAAAATCATTGTCGGTTCCTGTAGTTACTATACCTGTGGTATTTCATATTGTCAATCAAAATCCGGCCTCCATTACCGATCAAATGATTGTTGATGCGGTAGCCGAACTTAATGCTGCTTTTGCACATGCGGGCATTTACGGATCCGATACTGCTGGTGCAGATACCAGAATACAATTTTGTTTAGCCAGTAAAGCACCGGATGGCGGAAAAACAAATGGCATCGATAGGATTAATAGTTATTATGAAAATATAGATATTGATTTAGAAAGTGCAAAACTTGGCGCATTATCTACCTGGGATGTTACTAAGTATGCCAATATTTGGCTGGTGAATTCTATTCAAGGAGAGATTTTACCGAGCGCTTTTGAATGCGGCAAGTGGGATAGAATGGGCTATGGCGGTTATGCAGGTGCTGGAACCGGATTGGTAGTAAGCGGATTAAGTGCTCCATTAGTGGCGCACGAAATGGGGCATTATCTTTCTTTGCTGCATACTTTTCAGGGGGTAAATTGTTTAAACAACGATTGTACACAAGATGGCGATAAGGTTTGTGATACTCCGCCGGATAGAACCATGAAGGGTTCTCCTTGTTCGTCACCGGATAATTCTTGTAATACCGATACCATTTCGGGACCCTTCACTAAAAACGTACCCGATAATATTGCTAATTTTATGGATTATGGAAGTCCTTGTCCTTCTATGTTTACACAAGGACAGGCAGATCGGATGATGGCTTTTTTAACTGTATTTAACAGCGGTAGTTTATTGTTAAGTGATGGCTGTGTGCCACCCTGTACGGATAATCTAAAGGCTGATTTTAACTTTGATGGCAACCCGCACCCTATTGCCGGTAGTTCGGTAGATTTTATCAACACCAGCGTTGGCGCAACTAAATACGAATGGTTTTTAAACGGTACAATGGTGGCTACCACCAACAATTATTCTAACACCTTTATAAATGTGGGCAGCTATACGGTTGTATTAAAAGCGTATAATGCTACTGCTGATTGTTACTCAAGCTACTCCGCAACTGTAGTAGTAAATTGTGGGGTAGATGCGCGTTTTTCTCCCGATAAAAGAATGATTGCTTCGGCAGGCGGCGTGTATAAAGACGCTGTGTTATTTTCCAATAAATCATACGGAGCTACTACCTACGACTGGTACGTAACCGATGAAATGGGTATTAACGAACAAGTCGTTTCTACTCAAACTGATTTATTGTATGATTTTTTAAAACCCGGCTCTTATCAAATATGGCTGGTGGCTAGCGCTGGTGCCTGTATAGAAAAATCTCCAACCTATACCTTACAGGTGCAGGATCCGGCTGCAGATGGACAAATCAATATTTACGAAGTAAATTGTTATAAAAACGACAGCATACGAGTCGTTTTTGCCGTAAGAAATAATGGCTTCGATACCATACCGGCAGGTATCTCCGTTAATTTTTACGATCGTTACCCAGGCGTTTCGGGATCTATAAAAATGCTCCATAGTTTTGTAACGGATCAATACATTTTGGGGAAATGTGAAAAAGTATATACGCATATTATTAAATCTCCCCGAAGAGGTTTGGATTCTATTACCCTGGTTTTTGATGAAGAACTATTGGTCAACGAATTGAATGAGGGTAATAATAAGTCTGCTCGAAAAGGGTTTAAATCTAACCTTTCCTTATCCATTACCGATACCACCGTATGGGTAAATTCAAGCCTTGTTATAAAAAACCTTACCACTCCTGATTGGCCCAAATCTATTACCTGGTCCGCTAGCATTGGCTCCTTCAGTTGTACGTCGTGTTCTAATCCAACTTTTTATGTAATTGACACTGCTCGCATAAAACTTTACACTATGAGCAATTGGGGTTGCGAGGACTCTGCCTTTGCTACCATTAATGTTTTTCCGGTAGACCTTTCCATCGCCAACAAGTATGTTTCTTGTTATAAAAATGATAGTATACAAATTAATAGTATCGTTTATTTAGACAATCATTATACTTCCCTTTATAAACGAACCTCCATCAGGTATTTTGATGGAGATAGTACACTGCCAACTAGTAACTATTTAGGTACCAGTTGGATTGAAACAAGCCAACCCTTTGTAAACAACGAAGCTTTAATTAAACATACTGTCTTAAACCAAAACATCACCAGTGTATTTGCGTATTTAAATCCGGGACTCACGCCTTTAGAAAACAACCTGTCTAATAACTCAGTTAGCAAACCCTTCACCCCTTTTTCAATTCGGATCAATCCCGCTCAAATAGACGTGTATAGATCAGAACCCATAAAATTATTACCTATAAATAGTGGCGACTCGGCTACCTCAATAGTTTGGACACCTCCAAACGGACTTAGCTGTGCCAATTGTTTAACACCCAACCTTACACCAAATGCCGATGTTCTTTTAAAAATAGTAGGTAGTACGCCGTTGTTTTGCATAGACTCAGCTACACTACAAGTATATGCTTATTATAGATCTTTAATTGCTTTACCCAATGCGTTTACCCCTAATGGAGATGGCCTTAATGATGTGTTTTATGTGATTGCGGGTAAAGAAGTTGCCTCGGTTAAACTATTTCAAATATTTAATAGATGGGGGCAGAAAGTCTTTGAAAAATCCAATAGCAAAGCAAACGACAGAAGTGTTGGTTGGGATGGTAACTATAATGGTCGGCTTGTAGAACAAGGCACTTATGTTTATCAAATTGTAATTGAACTAACAACTGGCGAACAAAAAATATATAAAGGAAACATCAGTATATTAAGATAGTAACCCCATTAAAAAAAAGATATTGAAAAATCTAAAAAATATATATTTACTGATTTTTGTATTGCATATTCAACTGCATTTGTTTGCGCAGGACCCACATTATTCTCAATTTTTTGCCTCACCGCTTACGCTCAATCCGGCCAATACAGGTAATTTTAATGGCAGCTTACGGGTAGCTACAAATATCAGAAATCAGTTGTCTGAATTTCAAAATGCCTAT
>JBIIAP010000282.1:0-3399 GCA_044239855.1 Sediminibacterium sp.
CAGATTGATAATTGTTTTGAATGATGTCTTCATAAACTTGTTTGTGACTTTGCGCCGCAGCCACCTCGCCAATATTCATGCTCTTTTTGTAGCGGTGTTTTTCAATTGCAATGCGTTCATCATAAATCCCTGCCCGAATAAATTTTTCTAATGTCCAGTCTAGTTTATCGGTTCCGTATATAAATGAATAGTTTAAGCCATTTAATAATTCACTGATACGTTCTTGTCTTTTTGCAGCACGATGAATGGTGATTACATAAATTTTATCATATAATTTATTTAGAAAATCATAAGCCTGTTTATGTTGCATAATTAAAAATATACTTAAACTTTAGCGACAAAAATATGTATTTTTTTACATCTATTATATAAACCTTGCGATAAAGCAGCCCAAACAGCTTGATTATTGATATTAAAGTGCTATTCTTCTTTAAAAGCAGCTTTTGTTTAAATTCCACAAAGCATGAAGAATAGCGCAATTGAAGTAATTTGAACTATTAATTATTATAGTTCTAATGATATTTCATTTTAATATCTTTGTAATGTATCAGCTATATATGCGAAACAGCAGCGCATTACAATCAAACACATGGAATTTGATTTGAATGTATATAGGTAGATAGGTGAGTACATTAGTTGCGTATATTCATTAAAATAAATGGCCATGTGGCACAAACTACTTAACGGGCTACAACAACAAGATCGAAAATCTTTAGCACGCACCATCTCTCTAATAGAAAATGAAGTATTGGGCTATGATGATTTTTTACAAAAATTGCCATCGGGTAATACGCCGATAATAGGTGTAACCGGTCCGCCCGGAGCAGGCAAAAGTTCCATTATTGATGCGCTTATTGGTAATATCGTAGCACATCAACAGAAAGTTGCGGTTTTATGTGTAGATCCTTCTTCCGCATTCAGTAGGGGGGCTTTGTTAGGTGATAGAATTAGAATGAATGTATGGTATAAACATCCGGATGTATATATCAGGTCATTAGCATCCAGAGGATCATTGGGTGGATTAACTTCCTCTATATTAGAAGTGTCTTCTGTATTGCAAGTGGCCGGTTTTGATTATATTATTATTGAAACAGTAGGGGTTGGTCAAAGTGAAATTGAGATTGTTGGTTTAGCGGATATTACTGTAGTTGTTTTGGTTCCGGAAGCCGGTGATGAAATTCAAACGATGAAAGCAGGCTTGATGGAAATAGCAGATATTTTTGTAATGAATAAAAGCGACAGACCTGATGCCGCTGCTTTTTTAAAAAATTTATTAGCACTAAAAAACAGTTACGCAGTTGGTAAAGATATTGCAGTAGTGTCTACTGTTGCCATTCAAGAAAAAGGGATTACGCAGTTGTATGATGAAATTAATACTAGGTTAGATACACTTCAAATGAATGATAAAAAGTTGTGGTTACTCACTAATCGATTGTATCAAATTATACAAAAGAAAAAAATGCAATCTTTCGACAAAAATTTAATGATGGAAAAGGTTAAACAATCGTTGCACGAAAATAATGTTAACTTGTATCAATTGGCATCGGAATGGGCCGACTAAGTAGCTTTTCTTTTGAGTTCTGCTAAGTATTTATATTTAAGCCAATTATACTTGCTGGAGCCTGCTGCTATTGTCCAGCCAACTACGCCGTCTAAAAAACCCAATCTGAAAATATAGTTTTGAATAAAACTAAAAATGGGGGAAATCAACTGTTGTAAGAAATAATATTTTTTTCCTTTCTGCAGATATTTGTCTGCGCTCAACTGTGCATACTTGTATATTTTTCCATTGTATTCTTCCAGATTATCAACAGTATAATGCAAAAAGGAACAGTTTTTAATCATGATTCTTTTAGTGTCCGCGCCTACTAAACCTTCATGCACTTCGTTTAAATTCCAATTCACCACTTTTTTATTGTATAATCTCCAAACCTTATCTCTACCCCATTCGCCAAATCGTACTTTTTTATCAATAAAAAAACTATCAATTTTAAAACCGTAGATAATATGCGGATTGTCTAATAAAGTGCCATTTATTGCATTGGCTACCTTATTGGTAATACGTTCATCAGCATCCAGCGCTAAAACCCAATCATGTTTTGTATGAATCGTTCCAATATTTCTTGCATCTCCATAACCCTTCCAAGTTATTGATATAACATTTGCACCAAGGCTTTCAGCCAATTCAATTGTATCGTCGATACTGCCACTATCTACTACAATGATATCGTTGGATATTAACTTAGCGCTGTTAATACAATCAACTATATGTTTTGATTCATTTTTAGTAATGATTAAAATGGAAATATTTGGCATAAACAATAAACTAATTGGAAAGAATAGTTAAATCTTACATCAAAAAAGTATAGAAATCTAAGGCTTCAAAACCTTATTTATTTAATAGCTGCTCATTTTTCCACCATCTCCAGCCAATATATCCGATGACTGCAAAGGGAACAAACGCCAGATAAATAATAGCTGAATTTAAAGCGGAAGCAGGGCCTTCTCCTAATTGAGAAGCTGTTTTAGTGCAAATAGAGCATTGCGCAAAAACAGCCTTACTAACTAAAAGGCCGGCTGTAAATACCAATCTGTATATGTTTTGCTTTTTCATTTATATGCAAAGATATACTTCCATTTTGGCTAAAAGATAAACGATATATTAAAATTTATGACCAAAATGAAGAATTTTACTTTGGATTTAACGATTTTTGCGTTCTTTTAACCCTCCATAAATAAAGTAGTATTTTTAATATATAAAACAACTAAATGAGTGGAATGCGCGAATGTAAATTATGCGGCAATGTAAATGGCAATACTACCTTAGTGGCGAAAGAAATGATGTTTGGGCTGCATGACGAATTTGTGTACATACAATGTGCCCATTGTGGGGCGCTACAAATAAGCGAAATACCAACAGATTTAGCTAAATATTATCCAGCTAATTACTATTCTTTTTCGAATAATTTGACTGTCAAGAAAAAACTCAAAATTTGGAGAAGGGGTAAATTATACTCATTTAGGTATAATCGGTTGGCATTTATTGGCAAACTATTAAGTTTTTTGGGTGCCAACAGCCCGGTTTGGATGAGTAAAAAATACGCTCATTTTAAATCTAACATTTTAGATATAGGATGCGGAGCCGGGGAATTATTACTTGAAATGCAACAGGCCGGGTTTAAACATTTAACCGGTATTGATCCTTTTATTGAAAAGGATATTCAGTATAAAAATGGACTAACCATCTATAAAAAAAATATTTACGAATTAACGGGTCAGTTTGATTTCATCATGATGCATCATTCCTTTGAGCACATGGAAGAACCCTTTAAGGTATTAGAAAAACTAACCACATTATTGCCTAGTGGGGGCTATGCGTTGATTCGCATTCCGGTGGCC
>JBIIAP010000283.1:0-3390 GCA_044239855.1 Sediminibacterium sp.
GGCGAAGCCAATTTCGACAAAGCTACCGAAGAATTTATCCGGGTAATTTACCATGCCGCTACGCAACCCAATATTCCATTCATTAGTATAAAAGTTACCGGTTTAGCTCGTTTGGCATTAATGGAAACATTAAACGAATCCCCTCGATTAAGAAGCGGAATTCATGATAATGAAGAAGAAATGATAGAGTGGGATCGGGTTAGAACAAGAATGTACGCAATTTGTGGTGCTGCTTCTGAAAATAATGTAGGGGTATTAATTGATGCAGAGGAAAGCTGGATTCAGGATCCGGTAGACAGACTGGTGATGGAAATGATGGAAGAGTTTAACAAAGAAAAAGTAGTGGTTTACAATACTGTTCAGTTATATCGTCACGATAGATTAAATTTCTTGAAATTATCCCATAAAATTGCCGGTCAGCAGGGATTTAAACTAGGTGTAAAACTGGTTCGTGGCGCATACATGGAAAAAGAACGTGAAAGAGCTGCTTCGCATAACCAAATCTCACCTATTAATATCAATAAAGAAGCAACCGATAAAGACTTTAATGATGCGATTGTTTATTGCATGGATCATTTAAGCGACATCTCTGTGGTGGTTGCATCCCATAACGATAGAAGTAATATGTTGGTAGTTGAATTGATCAAACAAAAAGGATTAGCCCTAAACCATCCACATGTTCATTTCTCTCAACTTTATGGGATGAGTGATAACATCACTTTTAATCTTGCAAAAGCGGGTTATAATGTGAGCAAATACCTGCCTTTTGGACCTATTAAGGAAGTAATTCCATATCTCATGAGACGTGCAGAAGAAAACAGCAGTGTAAGCGGTCAAACAGGTAGGGAGTTGTCTTTAATTAATTTTGAACTAAACAGAAGAAAATACAAGCCATCTAATATAATGGACTAACAAATATTTTCTATTGATCGTTTATTCATTTCAATAATGCCTTATGCAACCATACCTCGATTTATTACAACATATTCTTGAAAACGGCAGTGTAAAAACTGATAGAACCGGAACTGGTACTAAAAGTTGTTTTGGATATCAAATGAGGTTTAATTTGGCGGAAGGCTTTCCATTGGTTACTACTAAAAAGCTGCATCTAAAAAGTATTATTCACGAATTGTTGTGGTTTTTAAAAGGCGATACCAATATCCACTACCTCAAAGAGCATGGGGTAAAAATATGGGACGAATGGGCCGATGAAAATGGAGATCTTGGTCCTGTATATGGCAAACAATGGAGAAGTTGGGCTGGTGCTGATGGAAAAACATACGATCAGATTACGGATGTGTTGAATCAACTAAAAAACAACCCCGATAGTAGAAGGATGATTGTAAGTGCCTGGAACGTAGCAGAATTGCCAGAAATGGCCTTAATGCCTTGCCACAGCTTGTTTCAATTTTATGTAGCAGAGGGTAAATTAAGTTGTCAGTTATACCAGCGAAGTGCAGATGTGTTTTTAGGCGTACCTTTTAATATTGCCTCTTATGCCTTACTTACCATGATGATGGCTCAAGTTACCGGATTAGCTTACGGCGATTTCGTACACAGTTTTGGTGATGTGCACATTTACAATAATCATGTAGAGCAAGTTAATTTGCAGTTAAGCCGAACCCCTTTTCCTTTGCCGCTAATGAAATTAAATCCAGAGGTGAAAAACTTATTCGATTTTAAATTCGAAGACTTTACACTCGAAAATTATCAATGTCACCCTGGAATTAAAGCTCCGGTAGCCGTTTAAAAGTCAAAAGTCAAAAGTCAAAAGTCAAAAGTAGAGACGACATGCTGGCGTCTTGATAAGCCAAAATCAAAATCTGTTTTTAATTTTTAATTTTTAATTTTGACTTTTTATGAAAGTATCAATAATAGTTGCCGTTTCCTCCAACAATGCCATTGGCAAAGACAATCAATTGCTTTGGCATTTGCCAAACGATATGAAGTTCTTTAAAAATGCTACTTGGGCAATGCCTGTAATCATGGGGAGAAAAACCTTTGATTCACTAGCAGGTAAACCTTTAAACGGGAGATTGAATATTGTTATTTCGCGACAAGAAAATTATACTGCAACCGGTGCAACTGTTGTACATTCTTTACAAGAAGCCATCGAAGTGGCCCAACAAAACGATTATAAGGAAGTATTTGTGATTGGTGGTGGGGAAATTTATAAAGAAGCATTGCAGATTGCTGATAAAATTTATTTAACAAGAGTAGATGCAGCAATAGATGGCGACACTTACTTCCCGCCCTGGGACAAAAACGGTTGGAATTTGATCTACACCGACTTTCATCCGATAGATGCAAAACATATCCATTCTTATGAGTTTCAAATTTGGGAGCAATAAGGGAACCTAGCTATGCAGATAATTCCACTTCTTTATTGGATGGTACTTCCGCTGTTATGGTTGTTGGGTTGTATCAATGCCACTTTCAAAAAGTATACCATCAATGCATTAAGTACATTCAATTTATTAGTGTGGATGTATGCTGTTTACAGCATAAAAATATTAATGGATATAGCACAATTTGTTTATTCATTGAACGGGAGTGAATCAGACAGCCAATTCATGCAGTGGGTAAACACAGAATTTTTATTGAAGCAATGCCTGAAAGTGCTCTTGCCTTTCTTTTTTCTAGCTCCTTTATTTAGAAAAAGCTTGCTCTTTTCTTTGTTGGTATTGGGTTCCTTTTGTTGGAGTATGGATTGGTCGTTGCCCGACTGGTCTACCCTTTTTTTTACGATTCCTTATTGTTTCAGTTTGTTCTCTGCAACTTATGCCTTACTTTGGCTGTTGAAAGAACATCCATCTCAAAAAGTAGCATACATGTATAACCCTTTTCAACTCGCTGTAAAATATATACGTTATTATGTAACTGCTATGAACGGAAAGGGACATGGCGTGCACTCGCCCTTTGTGTTTGATTTGGTTGTAAAAGTGCTGAACGACCAACAAAATCATCATGCATACCAAAGCATTGAGCAAATCAGACAAAATTTATTGAGCAATCATCAACCAATAACTATTGAAGATTTTGGTGCTGGTTCGCGGGTAAAGAAATCCCCGGTCAGAAAAATTGCTACGATTGCCAACTCCTCCCTCAAACCTAAAAAATTCAGTCAACTGCTGTTTCGGTTAGTAAATTATTTTCAACCAGCTACTATTGTTGAATTGGGCACTTCATTAGGCATTACTTCTGCATATTTAGCTGCAGCCAATAACAGCGCTAAAGTAATTACCATGGAAGGCTCCACCGCAGTTGCAGAAATTGCACAGTCTAATTTTAATCGGTTGAATTTGCATAATATTAAATTAGTAACCGGCAACTTCGATTATACTTTATCGCAAACATTAAAGGATATCAACAATATAGATTTTGCCTTTA
>JBIIAP010000345.1:0-3384 GCA_044239855.1 Sediminibacterium sp.
CCATGCTGCCAACATAATTGTAATCATAACTGTTTGCATAGCAGCCTTTCATTTTATTTCGGGTTATTAAATTATTAGACGAACCAATCACCATGGCATTTGCTCCATAATCATCTGTGGAACTTATACTGGCGGGTGTGTTTTTTACTGCCCGCATATTGTGGAAATAATTGTTGGTGATGGTAGTAAAGTCAGAACCTGTTCTTGTGGCAAGACCCACGCCAACCAAGGAGATGTCACAGTTACGAATAGTACAATTGGGTGACCCCTCTAATACAATGCCATAGCCAATTTTGGCTGGCAATGCATGATTGGTGGTATCCATTGTTTTATCAAGAATTTTAAATCCATCTATGATTACATAGTTTCTATTGCGCACTACAATTACATCGGACGAAGTATGGGTAAATTCCGGTAAATTTCCGCTGCCATAAGTACTGTAAACAATGGGTTGACTAAAGGTTCCCGACCCACCGGCAATAAGTTGCCCGGTAAAACTTTGGCCACGTTTAAAGAATACTGAATCTCCCGCAACTAACGCTGTAGTACCTGCATTTACTTGTGCAATGGTTTTCCAGGGATATAGAAAAGATCCATTGGCAGTAGTAGCGGTAGAAGAAGGGTCTGCATAGTATTTTGTAGGTGCTCTGGTAATAACTGGGGGGATATATTCGTAAATACCCGCATCAGGATTACCTAATATTGGGGTCCCAATAATATCGCGCGTTAATCCAACATTCAAGCCAAAATTAATTGCCGGAGAACCAGGTAGTAATCTGTAATCCCATGTTTCCTGATCACCGGTAGTGTCAACAAAAATAGGTGCACTGCCCACCAACAGTAATTCGGTAGGGTTTAAACGTACACCCAATGTTCCTGACGTGAGTTTATAAATATTATTGGTATGAATTAGCTTAGAAGTATCTAAATTATTACTTACTACATCTTCCCCGGTTGTAAGCCAAATGATATTATTGCGTAAAATAGCCACATCTATTTTAGTAGGATCAGCAAACCAAAACATGGCACTGGCTCTATTAAACTGTATTTTAGTTTCTATAATTACGTTGTTAATAATTTGAGTATTATTGGTATTAATGTAACTCGCTTCGCCAATTTTATTATGAAATGTAGCGGTTCGTCCGCAGTTCAATATTTTATTGTAGGCAATTAAATTGTTGGTTGAACTTCCACTCGTATTGCCACCAATTTCTAAAAAACCATTGCAATTGGTAACCGTATTGTACATAAACCGGTTATTGTCTATTCTGGAATTATACATTTGGATGGCACCTCCAACAAAACCAAAATCACTACTGTTTGCCCAGCAATCAGCAATCCTATTATTGGCAACATAATTGTCGGAACCTCCTAATACCATTGCATTGGCTCCATAATCGTCTGTTCCACCTGCTGTAAGTCTTACCGCTCGCATATTATAGATATTATTACCAATAATTCTTGCTGAATCCGATCCTAGCCTGGTAGAAATACCTACCCCCAATAAGGTAATATCGCAGTTGCTGATGGTACAGTTGGGCGCGTTTTCTAACACAATACCATAGGGTACTTTAGCTTGAACAGAACGGTCACTTAAACTCATTGTTCGGTCGATAAGCCTGAATCTGTTAATCACAATATGGTGTTGATTAGCTACATATATTATTTCTGATGAAGTATTGGTAAATTCGGGCTGACCACCTAATCCATAAGGTGTATATACAATTGGTTTAGCTGCTGTGCCTGATGACCTGATTAATAATTTACCAGTATAAACTTGGCCACGTTTAAAAAAAACAGTATCACCGGGTAAAAGCGCAGTGGTGCCTGCATTTACCTGATCAATATTTTTCCAAGGGTTAGAAATACTTCCATTCGCAATGGGTTCTAAATTGGAGGGATCCACATAAAATTTACGAGAAATGGGTGTGGAGGATGATACAAATTCATGAATGCCGGCATCCGGTTTCCCAATAATCGGATTGCCTCTATAATCTACTGTAAAACCCAAATTGGTGCCTAAATTAATAGCGGGTGAGCCGAG
The DNA here is from genome assembly GCA_044239855.1 of Sediminibacterium sp. GTDB lineage: Bacteria > Bacteroidota > Bacteroidia > Chitinophagales > Chitinophagaceae > Sediminibacterium. The sequence goes on from JBIIAP010000345.1 coordinate 2,045, forward strand.
GGGTAGTCGAAAATCCCAATTAATAGGATCGGCACTGCTCGTATCTTCAAAAATGCGGGTATTGTCGTAAAATACTCTTTCTGTGCTATCTAATATGGGAAGACCAGCGCCACGTCTTACTTTAAAAATATTATTGCTATGCGTAGTTCTATTAGGATACTGTGCATAATTGTTTACCACACTTGCTCCATTGGTAACCCAAACAATATTGTTTTTAAAAACAACTTGGTTAGTGGCATAAGGATCGGCATACCAAAACAATTGTGCTGCCCATTCAAATTGTCTTTTTGTTTCAATTATCGTGTTGTTGTAAAATTGAAAGTTATCCGTTCTTATATAAAAGCCATCGGTGTTTTTGTTGTGAAAGCAGCAGGTTAACCCACAATTAATCACTTTATTATATGCTACTAGGTTATTGGTAGCAATACCATTGGTAGCACTGCCTACTTCTATAAAACCATTGCTGTTAAATGCTTCATTGCCAATGATTTTGTTGTTACTGATATTGGTACCAAACATTTCAACAATACCCCCATCAAATCCATAATCGTAACTGGTGCACCAGCAGTCTTCCATCTTGTTGCCCTGAATCAAATTATTTGAACTCGAAAGTACTATGGCTGTTGCACCATAATCGTCATTAGAATTCACAGAGGTAGGTGTATTTCGTACTGCCCTAAGATTATGAATATAGTTTCCTGTAATTTTGCAAAAGTCTGAGCCCTCCTGAGTGGAAATACCCATCCCCACCAACGAAATATCGCAGTTGCTAATGGTACAATTAGGCGAGTTTCCAATAACAATGCCATAACCAATCTTGGCTTGTGCTACATGGTCGGTAAGGCTCATTGTTAAGTCAGTGATCATTAGTCGATCAATTACTATATACTCTCTGTTGTACATTACAATTACGTCTGAAGTACTATTGGTGAATAGGGGCATGTCTCCCAAACCATAGGAAGTGTAAACAATTGGTTTTGTGGAAGTGCCTGATCCGCCAACCACCAGCCTGCCATTAAAAACTTGACTTCGTTTAAAAAATACGGTATCGCCTGGCTGTATATTAGTAGTGCCTGCATTTACTTGTGCAAGCGTCTTCCATGGATTGGTAATGGTTCCATTGGCAGTATTTAATAGGGATGAAGGATCTACATAATAATTAGTTGCATAATTTTTTGACGAAATGAATAATAGCACAACCACTATTAATAAAATAAGTTTAGGTGTTTTCATAGGTATATTTTTATGGTGTTGAATTGCCAGATGAAATTTGCTTTTAATCTTTAGGGATTAGGCTGCAAACTATTCACATAGCTCATTTCATATCGAAGGATGTTTAT
>JBIIAP010000069.1:0-11049 GCA_044239855.1 Sediminibacterium sp.
GAATTTAAAGAAATTAACTACATGGTCGGGATTGCCCGTAAAACGTTTACGTAATGTTTCATCTTGCGTTGCAACTCCAACAGGACAAGTATTTAAATGGCATTTCCTCATCATGATGCAGCCCTCCACAATTAATGCTGCTGTTGCAACACCCCATTCTTCTGCTCCTAATAATGCAGCAATGGCAATATCTCTGGCTGTTTTCATTTGGCCATCCGCCTGTACAACCACTCTGCTTCTTAGTTTGTTTTTTACGAGGGTTTGATGCGTTTCTGCTAATCCCAGTTCCCATGGCATTCCTGCATGTTTAACAGAACTAATCGGTGAGGCACCGGTACCTCCATCATGACCGGCAATTAAAATCACGTCTGCTTTAGCTTTAGCAACTCCTGCTGCTATGGTGCCAACTCCTGCCTTAGAAACCAATTTAACATTGATCCGAGCTGCGCGATTGGCATTTTTTAAATCGAAAATAAGCTGCGCTAAATCTTCAATGGAATAAATATCATGATGCGGTGGAGGAGAAATTAGTCCAACCCCTGGAGTAGCGTGTCTTGTTTTACCAATCCATTCATCTACCTTATGACCCGGCAATTGTCCGCCTTCACCGGGTTTAGCCCCTTGTGCCATTTTAATTTGCAGTTCATCGGCCTCAGTAAGGTATAATGAGGTAACGCCAAATCTTGCAGATGCAACTTGCTTAATAGCAGAACGCATCGAGTCGCCATTGGGTAGGGGCGTATAGCGAATTTCATCTTCGCCACCTTCTCCCGTATTACTTTTTCCACCCAATCGGTTCATTGCAATTGCTAATGTAGTATGCGCTTCCCAGGATACTGATCCAAATGACATGGCACCGGTTGCAAAACGTTTATAAATATTTTCTGCAGGCTCTACTTCATCAATCGATATGGATGGTCTTATTTTATTGAATTCAAACTGACTTCTTAATGTACAGGCTTTTTCGCTTTGATCATTAATATAGGCAGCATACTTTTTATAGGTATTGTAGTCGTTTTTTCTGGTAGCGTCTTGTAAAAGGTGTATGGTTTGCGGGTTGAATAAATGGAATTCTCCTTTTCTTTTCCATTGATAAACACCTCCAACAGGCAAACGGTCTACTGCTTTATCTTTTTTGCTAAATGCAAAGAAATGTTTAGTTAGTGTTTCTCTGGCTATTTCATCCAAGCCCATGCCTTCAATACGAGAAGTGGCACCTGTAAAGCAGGTATCTACCACCGATTTATTGATGCCAATGATTTCAAAAATTTGGGCACCCTGATAAGATTGTAAAGTAGAGATGCCCATTTTAGAGAATACTTTCAGCAATCCTTCATTTACAGCTTTTATATAATTTTTCTTGAGGTAATCAACCTCTAAATCTGTTTGTAATTTACCGGTAATTTTCATGTCGCGGATAGAAGAAATCGCCAGATATGGATTGATTGCAGTAGCGCCAAAACCAACCAGACAAGCAAAGTGATGCACTTCCCAAACATCGCCTGCTTCTACAATAATACCAACCTGACCTCTTAACCCCTTTTTGATTAGATGATGATGAACAGCAGACGTTGCTAAAAGAGAGGGGATAGGCGCATGTTCCGAATCAATTGCTCTATCAGTCAAAATAATCACTTCAAAACCATCTTGTACAGCATCTACAGCATATCTGCATAAGCGATCCAGGCCTGCTTTTAAAGAGCCTGGTTTGCCATCTGCTCTGAAATAGGTTTGCAGTGTTTTTGCTTGAAAAACACCGGTATCTATACTTCTAATTTTTTCTAACTCATGATTGGTTAATATAGGATGCTTCAGCTCTACGCTATGGCAGGCCATCGGATCTTCTATTAATAAGTTTCCATTATTTCCTGCAAAAGTTGCTAATGACATGACCATTCTCTCACGAATTGGGTCAATAGGAGGATTGGTAACCTGTGCAAATAATTGTTTAAAGTAAGCGCTTAAGTGTTGTGGTTGATCGCTTAAAATTGCAAGCGGCGTATCGTTACCCATTGAACCAATCGGCTCTTTACCATCCAAAGCCATTGGTGCAATGATTGTATCTAAGTCTTCAGTAGAATAGCCAAAAGCTTTCTGATATTTAAACACCTGATCGTGTTCCAGATGCGTAAACATTACTCTTGGTTCAGGTAATTCTTCTAGCTTAATTTTATATTTATTCAGCCATTCTGCATAAGGTTTTTGAGAGCAGATCGTTTGTTTAAGTTCCTCATCACTTATAATTCTTCCTTGCTCCATATCTACTACAAACATTTTACCTGGTTGTAGTCTGCCTTTTTCTTTTACATTGGCCGGGTCAATAGGCAATACGCCTGTTTCGGAGGCCATAATTACCCGATCATCATGGGTAACGGTGAATCTGGATGGACGAAGTCCATTTCTATCTAAGGTTGCGCCAATCATTTTGCCATCGGTAAATGAAATGGATGCTGGACCGTCCCATGGTTCCATTAAGCATGCATGATATTCGTAGAATGCTTTTTTTACCGGATCCATATCATTGTTGCCATCCCAGGCTTCAGGAATTAACATCATCATTACGTGAGGCAATGATCTTCCCGTAAGGGTAAGCAATTCAATCATATTGTCTAGGCAGGCAGAATCCGATTGTCCGGATGTAACAATTGGCAGAACCATGTCTAATTCTTCCTTGGTAAAATGGGGCGAGGTAAAGCCGGTTTCACTAGATCGGAGCCAGTTTAAGTTGCCTTGTAGGGTGTTTATTTCCCCATTATGAGCCATGTAACGAAATGGTTGAGCCAATTTCCATGAAGGGAAGGTATTGGTCGCAAAACGTGAATGCACCAGGCCGAAGGCAGAAACTACTCGTTTATCGTTTAAGTCAGGAAAATAGTTACGTACCTGTTTGCTGGTAAGTTGTCCTTTATATATAATGGTTCTGGAAGAAAGTGAAGAGAAGTAGAACCCAATTTCATCTTTTTTAGTGCTGTTTTGTATGGTATGGGTAGCGTAATTACGCAGTATAAATAGTTTGCGTTCAAAGTCGTCCATGTTGGTGATAGAATCAGGACAAGCGATAAAAACTTGTTCCATACAAGGTTCTACCGAAAGGGCAGAAGGGCCAATATCGGTTTTGTTAACCGGAACTTTTCTGTAAATAAGTATTTCTAATCCAAGTTTTTCTGCAGCACGATTAAAAATGTCTCTACATTCTTCTCTCAGTCCAATAGACTTTGGAAAAAATATCATTCCAACCCCGTATTTCCCTGAATTCGGTAAATGCACGCCTAGGTGTAGGCACTCATCAAAGAAAAACTCGTGTGGAATTTGAAACAGGATACCAGCTCCATCTCCAGTATTGTTTTCACAACCGCAAGCACCTCGGTGTTCCATATTCTCCAGCACAGTGAGTGCATCAGCAATATGATGGTGAGACTTGTGTCCTTTAATGTTCGCAACGAAGCCAATGCCACAGGCATCACTTTCAAATTCAGCATTATACAATCCGCCATCCATTCGGGAATCCAACATACATCCAAATTAAGTTAGTGATCAATAAAATATGGCTAGCAATCTTGCTAAAATTACAAATTAATCTGCCAAATTCAAAACAAATGGTAAGGATATGCTTAAATTTTAAATAATATTCAATAAAATAAATTATTTATTGAATATTATTTAATTAGAATTATTGAATATAAAAATTAAACAATATGATAGGAATAATTCAACTCTTTGCTTAATTGGATGGTTGCGGTTTTTGAAAAGATGCCAAAAACAGTACTCCCGCTCCCCGTCATGCTTGCATAAATTGCCCCATTTGAGTATAGGGTATCTTTAATTGATTGAATTTCCGGATAATGCTTTGCTATGGGAGCTTCAAAGTCATTGTGTAAATAATTTTTCCAGGTTTCTATTGGCTGCTGAACAATAGAACGTAAGTCTGCCTGGGGTTTTGCAGGAGTTAATTGTTCAAAAGCCCACTTGGTAGATAGGTGAATGTTAGGGTTCACTAAAACAAACTGGTAATCTGAAAGATCCAGGTTGATCGGTTCTAAAAGCTCTCCTCTTCCGGTAGCGAAACAGGGTTTATTTACTATAAAAAACGGACAATCACTGCCAAGTTGAGCTGCGTAATGAATGAGTTGCTGATCAGATACATTCAATTGAAATTTTTCATTGATTAATCGCAAAGCGAAAGCTCCGTCGGCACTTCCTCCGCCTAACCCTGCACCCATCGGTATGATTTTATGCAAGTGCATTTTAATGGCAGGTAATTCGGGATAATCTTTTTTCAGTAAATGATAAGCTTTTACACAAAGATTTTTATCTGGTTCACCCGGTATAGTTAATCCTGTTGTTGTAAATATAATAGTTGAATTGGATGGTGGTTCATGATTGGTAGCTGCCTTATCTGACTGAATTATTTCAAGCATATCTTTCAACAAAACAGGATAAAATACAGTTGCTAATTCATGATATCCATCTGCTCTTTTTCCGGTAATGTGTAAGCCCAGGTTGATTTTGGCATTTGGAAATAAAAGCATAAAAAAGTAAAAATTAAAAATTAAAAAGTAAAAAGTAAAAATTAAAAAGTAAAAACTGAACAATCAAAATTTAGCAAAGAAGTCCTACAGCCTGACTTCAAAAAACAGAAGTCAAATTGAATGCGCCACTACTATTTGCGTTGATTTAATTCATCACGAATCGCAATCGCTTTTATATAGTCTTCTTGTTCCAATACTTCAGTTAACAAATTATTTAATTCTTCGATGCTCAAAGATTTAAGATCGTCTTTGTTTGATTTCTTTTCTACATTAGCAGATTCAGCAGGTTTGGATATAGAAGGAGTTGCACCTTCTTCAGTTTGAATACCGGCGCTTTCTAGGATGTTTTCATACGTATAAATAGGGCATCCAAATCGAACAGCTAAGGCCAGTGCATCACTGGTGCGGCTATCTATTTCAATGGTATCGTGTTCTGTAAAGCAAACTAATTTTGAGTAAAATACCCCTTCCTGAATATCATTAATGATGACTTCTTGTAATTCTACTCCAAATGCATTCATGAAATTTTTCAATAGATCGTGCGTAAGGGGTCTGCTCGGATTCATATTCTCCAATGCAACCGCAATGGCCTGCGCTTCAAATCCACCAATAACTATGGGCAAGCGCCTCATACTGTTGGGTTCTCCTAATACAACTGCATAGGAATGCGCTTGCGTAATACTGTGAGACAGCGCTATTATTTCCAGTTCAATCTTCTTCATAATTGCAACAAAATTAGTTAAAATAGCAAACTGTTGGGTATGACTGTTAAAAAAAGGATATTGCACCAGCAAACAAGCTCATAATATGCCTTTTTTACAAATTAAAGATATCCCTTCCATTAAACTGGTGGATGGATATGATGCCCAGTTTATTCATACACCTAATGCTACTTATTCTCATGTAAGAGTGGAGGCAGGGGCAAATTTACCCTTGCATTCGCATTTTCAGGAGCAGGTTTCTTATGTTTTAGAAGGGAAGTTTCAGCTAACTGTAGATGGGGAACCTTTTTTATTGGAACCCGGTCAGGTATTTGTTATACCATCTAATGTGCCCCATAGTGGGTTGGCTATTACCGATTGCTTTATACTGGATGTATTTACGCCATTTCGGGAAGATTACAGGGCAAAGGGAGGTATTGATTTATAAAACAATGGATAATGAACAATTACTCATTATCCATTGTCAATTATCAATTATTCGTTTTCATTTGCTTGATTGCAGCTGTTAATTTAGGGAGTACTTCAAAAGCGTCTCCAACAATACCGTAGTCGGCAGCTTTAAAGAAAGGTGCTTCGGGATCCTTATTAACTACAACAATTACTTTACTTCTGTTTACACCAGCCAGATGTTGAATGGCGCCTGAAATTCCTACTGCAATGTATAAATTGGGTGCAACCTGAACACCTGTTTGTCCAACATGTTCATGATGTGGTCTCCAGTGTGCATCACCAACCGGACGACTACAGGCAGTTGCAGCGCCTAATTCCTTGGCAAGATCTAATAGGATGCCCCAATTTTCCGGACCTTTTAAACCACGTCCACCACTTACCACAACATCTGCTTCGGTTAATGGCACTTCGCCGACTACTTTGTTGGTAGCAGTAACACTAATCTTAGAAGTTGTAATATCTATTGAAAGTGTGGCAACTGTTGCTGTTCCCTCGCCGGCTATGGTTTTAAAACTGTTGGGGTTAAGGGAGATTACTTTAATAGCAGAGTTGATGCGAACATTTGCAAAAGCTTTACCAGAAAATACTGATTTCTTAACAATAAATCCATTACTGGTTTCAGGAAGTGCACAAGCACCAGTAACTACACCCGCTTTTAATCTTGCTGCAACGCGGGAAGCTACTGCTTTACCAGTTTGATTGTGCGAAAATATAAGTACATCGGCACCTACAGTGGCAACTGCATCAGCTATTGCTTTTGCATACACTTGTGTGTCAACTGTATTTAATTGTGCATTTGCAAGTTGATGAATTGTACTCACGCCATATTTACCAAGCAAAGACAATTCTTCATTAACCGTTCCCAAAACTAATCCCTCTGCTTGGGTGCCTAATTGAGCAGCTAATTGCGTACCATAAGTAAGTGCTTCTAAAGAAGATTTTTTAACGTGACCATCAGCGTGGTCTATGAATATAAGAACAGACATATCTAATTGTTTAAATTGAAAAAGAGTGGAACAGTTTATTATAGCAGCTCCACACTATAAATTTTAATTAAATTACTTTGGCTTCTTCGTGTAATAAACGAACCAATTCATTTACGTTTTCTGCATCCACCAATTTCACTCCTGCTTTAGCCGGAGGTAGCTCAAAGCTAACAATAGAGGTTAAAGCATCTATCGCAATTGGTTCAACTACATTTAACGGTTTCGTTCTGGCTGCCATAATTCCGCGCATGTTTGGAATGCGTTGTTCTGCAACCCCTTTTTGGCAACTAACAACAACCGGAAGGGAAACTGTTGCTACTTCTTCACCACCATCAATTTCACGGGAAATTGTTGCGGTACTTCCTTCTAATTCAAATTTAGTTGCTAATGAAAGGTAAGGAGCATCCAGTAACTCGGCAATCATACCGCCTAATGAAGATCCATTATAATCAATGGTTTCTTTACCGGTGAATACTAAATCGTATGCTTCTTGTTTTGCCTTTTCTGCAATTTGAGCTGCTATATAATAACTATCTGAACTGTCTGCGTTTATTCGAATGGCCGCATCACCTCCTAAAGCCAACGCTTTACGGATGATAGGCTCCGAATCTGCACCTCCAACTGTAATTAGATGAATTGCTACACTCGGATCCTTTTCCTTTAATTCAATGGCTCTAACTAAAGCGTACCATTCGTCGTAGGGATTGATAATCCACTGAACACCTGTTTCATCAAACTTGGTATTGCCATCTGCGAAGGCAATTTTTGAAGTTGTGTCGGGTGTTTTACTAACACAGACTAAAATCTTCATATTTTTACAATTTGTATTTTAAGATAGTTGTTTATGCAACTAATGCAAATATAGTTTGAATAATGTAAAATGTAAAAAGGTTTTTTATCATAATTTCAGCAAATGGATCGAATTAGCAGAATTACAGAATTTTTACAATCTAATCCCAAAGATAATTTTTTACGTCATGCACTGGCATTAGAATATATTAAAATAGGAGATACAACGGGAGCAAGGGTTTTATTTGAGGCTATATTAACGGAATCGCCCGATTATGTAGGGTCGTATTATCATTTGGCTAAGCTATTGACAGAGATGGGGGAGCAAGCACTGGCTATTGAATGGTATGAAAAGGGCATGGCTGCTGCTAAGCTGGCAAAGGATCAGCACGCTTATAATGAATTGCAGGCTGCTTATGAGGATTTAATTTATTAGATAAATCGGGTATTAAAAAAGTCCCAATTGAGTACCGCTGCTGTTGGTTGGAATAGGTTTAACATTCAATTGCACAGCAGACCCTATTTTAAATACTTCTGTAGCCTGGTACCTCGATGCCACCGCTATCTGCATTCGGTTTGTATGATTGGCAAATGATTGCAGCGCCAATTCGGGTGAGTTATTTTCTGCAGATAAATGTGATAATAATACGAGTGATAAATGCGGTGCGCTGTATTCGTCTAGCAATTTCCCTGCTTCTTTATTGGAAATATGCCCTTTCCCACCTCTGATTCTATCTTTTAAAATTTGCGAATACCTTCCTGTTTCCAATAGTGTTTCATCGTAATTTGATTCTAAAAATGCAGCATGGCATTGTTGGAAGTAATGGCGCACATGGTTACAAACTACGCCAATATCTGTAATTACGGCAATATTAATTCCGTTATCACTTACCACAAAACTGTGTGGGTCGGCAGCATCGTGTTCTTTACTAAAAGGGATTACCAATAATGATTCGATTTGAATGGGTTGATGTGCATAAAATGGTTTACTGAGGTGTTTAATGAGTTTAGGGCCATTTTTTGCAGTAGAAGGTGTGATGTAAACGGGTACTTTGTATTTGTTGGCAAATACAGAAACGCCTTTTATGTGGTCACTGTGTTCATGCGAAATAAAAATTGCTTTAACCAACTGAATATCTAATCCACATTTTTTCATGCGAATTTCAATTTCTCTGCAAGAGATTCCTGCATCTATGAGCACTGCGGCTGTTTCATTACCAACATAGTAACAATTTCCGTTACTGCCTGAATTAAGTGATGCAATATAAACTCCCATAGTATAGCAAAGTAAGGGCTTATTTAGCTTTTAAATCTCTATTAAATTGGTTGTTTTAATTATGTCTTTGATGGCATCGGTAAGTATATCTAAATCTTGTTGGGTATTATAAGCTTGTATGGAATACCTTAGAAATACCTTGTTTTCGTGGGGCATTACGGGAATTTCAATTTTATATTTTTCAAACAGCAAATCTTTTAACACTACCGGTTGAGTGGTTTTTATGGGAATACTAAATAGTTGAACAATAAATTCATCTGTTATGGGCGCGTTGGGGGTACTGTTCAATAATTTACAAAAAGGTAAAGCATTGGCATGCGTAAGTGCTCTACATTCTTTAGCAACCTCCACCCAGTTATTTTGGTCTAAAAAGTTTATTACGGTTGGTATGGTGCAAAATGCCGAAAAATCTCTGGTGCCTTGTGTTTGATGATAGTCTAAAAAGGACGAATGGGAGGGGGTAGTACTCTTATATCCCCAACTAATAACCAACGGGTCAAACAGATGTTGGCAAGAAGGATGAACATAAAAAAACGTACAACCTTTGGGAGCCATCATCCATTTATGACAAGCACCGGTATAAATATCTGCCTGAAGTGTACTTAAATCAAGTGGAATTTGTCCTGGTGCATGTGCGCCGTCAACAAAAGTCATGATACCCTTTTCTTTAGCAATTTTGCAAATTTCCTCCACGGGAAATCTTAACGCGGTAGAGCTGGTAATATGACTGATGAAAACCAGTTTAGTTTTAGGGGTAAGTCCTTTAAAAAATTCAGCAACAAACTGTTCTTTGGTGGTGAGCGGCAAGCTTATTGGCTGACGAACATATTTGGCGCCTGCTTTATTACAGTAATACTCGAAAGTTCTATCGCATGCGCCATATTCAAGATCAGTAGTGAGTATTTCGTCACCGGGTTTAAGCGCCAAACTTTTAGCAACAATATTTACCGCATAAGACGGGTTGGAAACCATTACCAGATCATCGGCAGCGCAATTTAAATATTTACCCAGTGCTTCACGGGTGTTTTTTAAGTAAGTTAATCCGGTTTTTACAACAAATTCAACGGGCTCTTGTTCAAGCTCCAGTTGATATTGCTGATATCTTTCGAAAATGGGTTTAGGGCATCCGCCGAATGAACCGAAATTTAAAAAAGTAATATCTTTTCTAACTAAAAATTGTTCGCGTAATTCTTTTGAAATCATATAATAAATGTAGGGTTAGAAATGGAAGTATCCAAAATAAACATGCTAGTATGAATAAACATATTCACATTGGTTGTTAAAAGAAAAAAGCAACTAAAAATCAGGTATTTATGTGGATGAACTACTTTAGCAGATTATAATTAACTGCAAAAAGCAATCGTATGTCATTTTTATTGGTAGATCAGGTTTTTAAAGTAGAGCAGGGACGAGAAATTGTTAAGCCAGTCAGCTTTACTTTAGAAAAGTTGCAACGAATAGCTATTGCCGGTGAAACAGGGTCGGGGAAAAGTACATTGCTTAAAATGATTGCCGGTTTATTGCAGCCCGATGGAGGAAAGGTTTATTTTGAACAGGAAATAGTTCGCGGACCATTAGAAAGACTATTGCCTGGACATCCGAAAATTGCTTACTTGTCGCAACATTTTGAGTTGAGAAATAATTACCGGATAGAAGAGTTGATGGAAATGGTAAATAAGCTACCTGTGGAAGAAGCCGAAAAAATTTATCGGGTTTGTCAGGTAGAACATTTGTTGAAACGCAGAACTGATGAGCTCTCCGGCGGAGAAAAACAAAGAATTGCGTTAGCCCGGCTCTTAACTACATCGCCTCAATTGTTGTTATTAGACGAACCATTTTCTAATTTAGATCGTATTCATAAAGAGACTATAAAATCGGTGATTGAAGAAATCGGGAATCAATTGAATATTACTTGTGTGATGGTGTCACATGATGCAGCTGACACCCTTTCCTGGGCCGAGCATATCATGATTATGCAAGATGGAGCAGTGGTACAACAAGGAAAACCGCAACAGTTGTATTTTTCACCCAATAGTGAGTATGTAGCCTCCTTAATGGGAGAATATAATTTAATTGATTCATCTGCTAATCTGGTGTTTAAAAAATTACTGGGTGATGCGGCAATTGGAAGAAGAGCACTATTAAGACCAGAGCAATTTATTCTTGGCGGTATGAACAGTAATTCGGTTGAAGGAGTGGTTGAGCAGGTTAAGTTTTATGGTACCCATTATATAGTTACTGTTAGGGTTGATGGTTTTTTAGTTAAAGTAAGAACTTATTCATACGCACAAAAGCAA
>JBIIAP010000284.1:0-3355 GCA_044239855.1 Sediminibacterium sp.
GATGCTAAAGAAATTAAAGCAAAGCATTTTACTGATGCCGAAACCAAAGAATTTCTTCTCAAAAATAATCTTAAAGAACCCCTGGAAATTGCGGGTGAATGGAGATGGAAGGACTAACGCTTTCTATTATCAAATTTTTGCTGTATGAGGTTTGATAAGTAAAGTGTAATTACAGCTGCAATCATTCCTGCACCTGCATCTAATGGATAGTGCTGTGCCAAATATATTCTGGAATAACCGGTAATAAGTGCAATAAAAAATCCTGCTAACCAAAAGTATCTTTTATTGATTAATAAGCAAGCTATTAAATAGATGCTGAATATGGTTGTATTGTGTCCCGATGGAAAACTATTGTTGCCATGCAATTCAACTCCTTCAACTGTATGAATGGCTGTTTTATTGATTGAAATATTATTCGTAGGTCTTACTTCTTTGTTAAATATATAGTGCTTACTAGTTTGAACAATTAATGTAGAAATAATGATAGCAGCTAATGCCAATGGTAAAAATTTTCTTCTGTAAATAAAAACTAAAATGGTTAGCGGAGCCCACATAATTCCATCTCCTAAATAAGTAATGTAGTGAAAAAATACATCTGCGATAACTCCCAGATTCAAATTCAACAATAGAAATAAATCTTCTTTGCCGCCTAATAATGACAATACAATGAGAATAGTTCCCGAAGTAACTGTAAGAAATACAGCTTTACTATAAGCAGTTAGATTTTGTATAAACACTTTGTTTTTTATTTGCAAATATATGCATTCACTGAATCTTGTATCAGATAATTCAATAAATGTATATGTACTCAAAATGGTCCCTGTTACTGGATCTACCGGAATGCTGTGAATCAGTTCTGTTGCTGTGCTCATATTCAACAGTTTTCTTCATCATTTAATAAAGATGGGGGTAAATATTGTAATAATTCTATGTATGCTGCGCAAGAATGCCGATAGCGCTATTAACCCAAATTAACCCCTATAAATTTAGTAGATTAACTTATTTTAAATAAATTTTCTACTCTTTCAAACTATTAACCATCATTCATGTTTGTATATTTACATATAGATATGGCCAAGAAACAAATTACCCATTCAGCAGATATACAGGAAGAATTCATTGAAGTATTCGGTGCCCGCGAACACAATTTAAAAAATGTAGATATTCGTATTCCTAAAAACAAACTGGTAGTTTTTACCGGTGTGAGCGGAAGCGGTAAATCTTCATTGGCTTTCGATACCATATATAATGAAGGCCAACGGAGATATATGGAAAGTTTTAGTGCCTATGCCCGTCAATTTATGGGTGATATGGAACGACCAGACGTTGATAAAATTACCGGGCTCTCTCCCGTGATTTCCATTGAGCAAAAAACAACCAATAAAAATCCTCGATCTACGGTTGGTACAGTAACTGAAGTATACGATTTTCTACGTTTACTGTATGCCCGTATTGGCGAAGCCTATAGTTACAACACTGGCAAAAAAATGGTGAAATTCAGCGAAGAAGAAATCGTTGAAAATATTTTTACCAAATATGCCAACAAAAAAATCAGTTTATTGGCTCCATTAATTCGTGGTCGTAAAGGGCATTACAGAGAATTATTTGAGGATATACGAAAAAAGGGATTTCTAAAAGTTCGGGTAGATGGAGAAATAATGGATCTCACACCCAAATTGCAAGTAGACCGTTACAAGATACATGATATTGAAGTGGTGATTGATCGTTTACAGGTTACTCCAGATATGAAAGTTAGGCTTAGTCAGAGTGTACAGCAAACGCTGAAGATGGGAAAAGACTTGTTGTTTCTTTTGCTGAATGACTCCGGGAAAACAATACAATTTTCTAAACAACTGATGTGTGAAGATACCGGAATAAGTTATGAAGAACCTTCACCAAACGCCTTTTCATTTAATTCTCCATACGGTGCTTGTCCAACTTGTAAAGGGTTGGGTAATGTGTACACTATCGACATGTCTGCCGTTATACCCGATGTAAATTTGAGTGTAAAAGAAGGTGGAATCGCACCATTGGGCGTTCAACGCGATGCTTATATGTTTAGGAGTGTTGAAGTATTGGCCAAAAAACATAAAATCAATCTCGATAAACCGGTCAAAGATTTGTCCCCCGCATCTTTAAACATACTGTTATATGGCAATGCTGATGGCGGCTCACTAGACACCGATGACGTGGAAGAATATATAAATGCTCAGCCATATGAAGGAGAATTCGAAGGTATAGTGCCAATGTTAAAGAGATGGTTCGCCGATCAAAAAAGTGAAGGTTTGCGCGAATGGGTAGAAAAATTCATGGAACTGAAATCCTGTAACTCCTGCGAAGGGCAGAGACTAAAAAAAGAAAGTTGTTGGTTTAAAGTTGATAATAAAAACATTGCTGAATTAAGCAATCTGAATCTCGATAAATTACATCATTGGTTTGTTGGTGTTGAAAAAAGGCTCGATAAAAAACAAAATGTTATTGCAAAAGATATCTTAAAAGAAATTAGGGAACGAGTTCAGTTTTTATTAGATGTAGGATTAACCTATTTGTCATTAAACAGACCTTCTCGCAGTTTAAGCGGTGGCGAATCTCAACGGATTAGACTTGCAACTCAAATTGGCTCTCAGTTGCAGGGCATCACGTATATTTTAGATGAGCCCTCAATCGGTCTCCATCAACGCGATAATCAACAGTTGATCCAAGCGCTGCAAAACCTAAGGAATATTGGCAATAGTGTATTGGTGGTTGAACATGATAAAGATATTATGTTGGCTGCTGATCATTTAGTTGATATTGGCCCCAAAGCCGGTAAATATGGTGGCCATATTGTTTCTGCCGGTACTCCACAGGAAGTTTTAAAAAGTAATTCCGATACTGCTCAATTCCTAAATGGGAAAAAATCAATTGCCATTCCTAAAGAACGCAGAGCAGGAAATGGAAAATCGCTTATACTGAAAGGAGCAACCGGAAATAATTTAAAGAATGTTGAAGTGAGCTTGCCTTTAGGTAAATTAATTGTAGTGAGTGGAGTTAGTGGTAGCGGCAAATCTACCCTTATTAATGAAACACTTTATCCTATTTTATCTAAACATTGTTACAACAGCCGGGTTACTCCAATGCCCTTCAAATCCATTAAAGGATTAGAGCATATTGATAAAGTAATTGAAATTGATCAATCCCCAATCGGCAGAACCCCACGAAGCAATCCTGCTACCTATTGTGGATTCTTCACAGAAATAAGAACCTTGTTCGCATCTGTCCCCGAAGCAAAGATTAGGGGGTACAATGCTGGTCGATTTTCTTTTAATGTAAAAGGAGGTAGATGCGATGTTTGTGAAGGTGGTGGAATGCGGGT
>JBIIAP010000285.1:0-3339 GCA_044239855.1 Sediminibacterium sp.
TCCGTATTTAAAAAAGAAAACGAAGCAAATACTGTATTTATAGAGGAGAAATCTTCCTTGCAACTTCTTACACAAGGAGTGATTAAAGGATACACCAACAAAGCTGATACTATGTTTGCTGCATTATTTCAAGCAAAGTAAACTTCTTACAATTGATTGTTTATCCCAACACCAATTCCCCTCTCCTTATTACACCTCCTCCAATCACATCATTTCCCTCATAAAACACGGCACTTTGTCCGGGTGCGATACTTTTTACATTTTCAAAAAAACGAATACGTAAACCATCTTCCGCATTGTATAAATTACTTAATGCACCTTTATCTTTATAACGGATTCGGGTAATGGCTTCCATGCCATCGGTAATGCCATCATACTTCATCCAATTAATTTTCCCCACCATCATATCGTTTTGCTCTAAATCGCTTTCCTCCCCTAAAACAACAGTGTTGTTTTCAGGATGAATAGCCGTTACATATACTGGTCTGCCCATGGCTATTTCTAACCCTTTTCTCTGCCCTATGGTATAAAATGGATACCCTTTATGTTGTCCAAGCTTTTTGCCGGTTTTATCAATAAACCAACCCCCGGCAACCCGCTCTTCTAAATGGTCTACTCTTCTTTTTAAAAAGCCTCTGTAATCATTATCGGGTACAAAACAAATTTCATAGCTCTCACTTTTTTTGGCCAGTTCGGGGTAACCCAAATCCGTTGCCATCTGCCGTATGGCTGATTTGTGATAGCCTCCCAATGGCATCATCGTCCTGCTAAGTAGTTCCTGATCCAATCCCCACAAAACATAGCTTTGGTCTTTGGTATCATCCAATCCTTTGCTGATTACAAACCTACCATTGGTGTGTTGCCTAACTTCCGCATAATGTCCGGTTGCAATAAAATCACATCCCAACGCATTGGCTCGCTTCAGCAGTGCCCTCCATTTTATATGGGTATTACACATTACACAAGGATTGGGCGTTCGTCCTGCTATGTATTCATCTACAAAGTTTTCAATAACAAAATCACCAAACTCTTCTCGTATGTCTAAAATAAAATGCGGAAATCCATGGTGTACGGCAGCCTGACGGGCATCGTTAAAAGAATCTATATTACAGCAACCTGTTTCTTTGGAAGACCCACCGCTTGACGCGTAATCCCATGTTTTCATAGTGATGCCAATTACCTCATATCCCTCATGGTGCAACATAAGTGCCGCAACGGTACTGTCTATACCCCCGCTCATTGCAACCAACACTTTTCCTTTACGGCTCATTTTTTATCAATTTTACGCAAAATTAGAACAACTCCCTCTAAAATAACCCTAAAGCAGGGGGTAGGTAAGGGTTAAATCTGTCGAAATGCGAAAAAAGCAGTTAAAAAAAATTAAATAATGCGGTTTATACGCTTTTATCTTAATTTCATTTTTCAGATTTTTACAAAAAAGAATTCTATGATCAAGTTAACAGCAATTGGTAATTTAGGAAGAGATGCGGTACTTAATACAGTAAGCGGTAAAAACGTAATTAATTTTACCGTAGCACATACAGAGCGCTATAAAGATGCCCAAGGGAATCAAAAGGACAAAACAATTTGGGTAGATTGTGCTTACTGGACCGAAAGAACAGGTATAGCACCCTATTTAAAAAAAGGAACGCAAGTATATGTAGAAGGTCAGCCGGAGGTTAGAACTTATACAAATAAAGAAGGCGTTCATGGGGCTACACTCTCATTAAGGGTGTCAAGTGTTCAGTTACTGGGTGGAAAATCTAATGATTCGGGTACTAATGTGGACTACCAGGCAGCGGTTTCGCCTGCACCAACCCAACCAACTACTTCTGTTGGGGATGCGTCAGATTCTTCAGACGATTTACCGTTTTAATTTCGCAATTAGTTAGTAAGTTCAATATACTCCCGGCTGCTTTTGTAGCCGGGATTTTTTTATCCTACATTCAAGTAAATTTGTACCCTAATCTATGATTATGCAAGTATTTCCATATTCACAACTGTATCAATTTACTTTCGATGTGTTTAAAGCAATGGGTTGCTCAGAAAAAGACGCTACAACTGCTACAGCAGTTTTGCTTTCTGCTGATTTGAGGGGTATTGATAGCCATGGAGTTGCCAGACTAAGTGGATATGTTCGGTTATGGCAGGCCGGTAGAATAAATGCAACACCTAATATCCGCATTATTCATGAAACCCCCTCTACTGCTGTAATTGATGGCGATGCTGGTTTAGGATTGGTAGTGGCTCCGTTTGCAATGCAAGTAGCTATTGATAAAGCAAAACAAGTGGGTACAGGTTGGGTTAGTGTTCAAAACTCCAATCATTTTGGCATAGCAGGTTATCATGCTATGATGGCGGTAAAAGAAGATATGATCGGTATGGCCATGACCAATGCCAGTGCCTTGGTTGCGCCTACCTTTTCTGTAGAAAAAATGTTAGGTACCAACCCTATTGCCGTAGCTATTCCTGCCGGTAAAGAACCCTCATTTGTGGCAGATTTTGCAACTACTACAGCTGCTAATGGCAAATTGGAAATCTTACAACGGAAAAATGAAGACGCCCCGTTGGGTTGGGTGCAGGATGAAGCAGGTAATGCAAGCAACGATGCCAATATCCTAAAGAAAAAAGGGGCTTTATTGCCTTTGGGTAGCGATAGAGAGCATGGTAGCCACAAAGGATATGCCCTGGGTAGTATTGTAGATATTTTTTCTGCAGTGCTCAGTGGGGCTTCTTATGGCCCTTGGGCACCTCCTTTTCCTGCCTATGTGCCTATGCCAGAAAATATGCCCGGTAAAGGACTTGGCCATTTTTTTGGTGCAATGCGTATTGATGCATTTAGACCGGCTGAAGATTTTAAAAATCATATGGACAACTGGATTACGCGTTTTCGTGCAGCTAAACCAGCAGCAGGTTGCGAAAAAGTACTAATCCCGGGTGATCCGGAGCGTGAAATGGAAGGAATTAGAATGCAAAGCGGTATTCCTCTGGTAGATCCTGTTGTAGAAGATTTGAAAAATACCGGTGCATTATTTGATATAAAAGGATTGTAATATAGATTTGTAATAATCACCATTTTCTCAATTTTAAAATAAGAACCAATGAAGGTAATGAAGTTCGGAGGCACCAGTGTAGGTAAGCCGGAGCGTATGCACGAAGTAGCACAATTAATCACCAAAGATAATAAACGTAAAATTGTAGTGTTGAGTGCTTTAAGCGGAACCACCAATGCATTAGTTGAAATCAGCAATCATTTGGCTTCAGGTGATAAAACCGCTGCTAGTCTTCGAATAGATCAATTACATGAGCACTATAAAAATTTTATTCAACAAATCGGAA
>JBIIAP010000070.1:0-10910 GCA_044239855.1 Sediminibacterium sp.
AGGAGTTAGAGCTGTTCCACCAGCAACCGCCAGATATGGAGCTTATATTGCAAAGAATGTGGTTTTAATGCCCAGCTATGTAAATATTGGCGCTTATGTTGATGAAGGTACGATGGTAGATACCTGGTCCACTGTTGGAAGCTGTGCACAAATTGGTAAAAACGTACACTTAAGTGGTGGTGTAGGAATTGGCGGTGTTTTAGAACCTTTACAAGCAAGCCCAGTGATTATAGAAGATGGTTGCTTTATTGGCAGCAGATGTATTGTAGTAGAGGGGGTTATTGTTGAAAAAGAAGCGGTGTTGGGTGCCAATGTTGTGCTAACGCAATCTACAAAAATAATTGATGTAAGCGGCCCTGAACCCATTGAAATGAAAGGACGTGTACCTGCCAGAAGCGTAGTGATACCAGGTAGTTATACCAAAAAATTCAATGCAGGCGAGTATCAGGTTAGTTGTGCTTTAATTATAGGTCAAAGAAAGCCAAGTACCGATTTAAAAACCAGCTTAAACGATGCACTTAGAGATTTCAATGTAAGTGTATAATAATGGTTGAAAACAAACAATCATCCAGGTTATTATTAGGTTTCATCATCAGCCTTACCGGAGCTATATTGTTCTCCACCAAAGCAATTTTTGTAAAAATGGCATTTATATCAACAGGTATAGATGCCATTTCTTTACTTACACTGAGAATGCTGGTGGCACTGCCTTTTTATATTTTTGCAGCATGGTTCACACAAAGACGATCCACACAAAAACCTTTAACCTTAAAATACTGGATATGGATCATAATCATGGGCGTGCTTGGTTATTATCTCAGTAGCCTATTTGATTTTATTGGATTACAATATGTTTCTGCAGGATTGGAAAGACTGATCCTTTTTCTCTATCCAACATTTGCAGTATTAATTAATACTTACTTGTTTAAAACTAAATTATCCGGTACACAACTAATTGCGTTAATACTGACTTATTTGGGTATAGGCATTGCTTATTTTTCAGAAATTCGAACTGCACATATTGGCGCTAAATTTTACTTTGGCTGTTTAATGATATTCTTATGTGCGGTTACCTATTCCTTTTATTTGGTGGGAACCGGCAAGCTGGTTGAAAAAGCTGGAGCAACAAGATACACCGCTTATGCAATGCTGGCTGCAACAGTAGGTATTTTTGCACACTACGGCATCATTCATAATCAAAACGGTATACAACTCACTCAAAAACTATTAACTTATTCACTGGCACTAGGAATAATCGCTACCGTACTGCCTTCCTTCTTATTGAGCAGTGGCATGAAAAAAATAGGCACCAATAATGTTTCTATTATTACCAGCATTGGTCCTGTTTCAACTATTATTCAAGCTCATTATTTTTTAGGGGAGAAAATATTACCCATGCAAATTGTAGGCACATGCTTAGTTATTATTGGTGTTGTATTAATTGGGTGGAAAAACGGTAAGTAGCGGATAATAAAACATTTAAAAAAAAGCTTCGTAATATTTACGAAGCTTAAGTAGGTATTAACTACAATGGTTTTATTTGGGGGGATAGTAGATCTTAAAATTCAGTACGTTGTACCGTTTGTGTTTTACAAAATTAAACCGAACTTTTTAGTTAACAGGTAGTAAAAAATATCAAATCTAATACCCGATTCATTATTTTTTGTAGTTTTCATACTACAAAAAAATAAGTTTATGTTCTATACAATATTTAACGATTTCTGCGTTGTTTTTAAAGTTCATCTTCTCCATCACCCGAGCTCTGTAGGTACTTACCGTATTGATATTTAAATTTAAAATCTCTCCAATTTCTGAAATAGATTTTCCCTCAGAAATATATTTCATGACTTCAAATTCCCTATCTGACAAAAGCTCATGGGTCAGTGATACATATTTTTCTTCCATCGTATCCGCTAATATTTCAGCTACATTTTGGGTAAAATATTTCTTTCCGCTGAGGATTTGCTTAATTGCGGCTATTAATTCATAAGATAAACTTTCTTTGGTTACAAATCCAGAAGCTCCTGCCCTTATGCATCTTACTGCATAATGTTCTGCAGCATACATAGTTAAAACTAAAATGGGCGTTTGAGGGGCATTAAGTTTTAATTGTTTAATTGTATCAATTACACTTGACCCAGGCATACAGATATCGGTTATAATAATATCCCATTTTTCCAAGATCGATTTTTTATATAACAAATCAGCATTTGCTACACTTTCGATCTCTGCAAATGGATAAACATCTAGCAATATTCTAGTTAACCCCTCAACGATAAGATGGTGATCATCCGCTATTAATATTCGCATTATAATTAATTACATATATTAAAATTAATAAATATTTTTAATACATAGGAAAAAATTATAAGCTTTAATAAATATAGCTGCTGATATTTTTATACCCCACATTGTTTGTCGGTCAGGTAACCCAACAGATAATACCATAGCATCTACTAGTTGATAATTATAACGAAATTTAAAACTGGAAACGGACACTACCAAAAACACCGAAGTTTTGTGCAGGCTGAATCTTAGAAGGCATTATGCCTACAGGGAGTGGGGGTGCTTTGCGCCAAAGAAAATCAATTCTAAAAAAGCCGAAAATATTATCTAATCCTGTTCCGTATTCAACATAAGTATGCGACATTAGTGACCTCAATTGATAACTACCTAATTCGGTTTTGTTGAATTTGCGATTAGCTGTGGACATATCTCCCCATACACCTTTAAGTGTCCAGAATTGTCGCATCCTACTTTTTCGCATAAATGGTAATAAATTAAGTATTTTTTTCTCCAGATCATGTTCTAGCTGAAAGCCTATATACCGGTCACTAAAATATTCAAACCTATTCATCAAATTAAACCCATTTTTATTATACGCATAAAACTCATTCCCCGGATGAAGTTCTAACAACATGAAGGGCAATTTTTCACCAAAAATTTCTCCACCATATACGTTATAAGCAACTTTGCCAAATCGGGGAATCCTAAATTGTTGAGAAACGCCTACTTGAACTTTTTCATAATCATACTCCCCCTTAAATAGTCCAGCCACCCCCTTAACCAAACGCAATTCATAAACCGGAATATTACTTTTTAATCGGATGGTTTTCCTATTAGTAATGATTTTCCTCTCCCCTGCTGCATACCTAAAACGCAACATTAATTCAGTATTAATTAATGGATCAATATTCCCATTTCTAAAATGAGAAGCCTTAGGTAACGGAGAATATGCTTCATAATCTGTGCGAGCCAAACTTAATGTATAACTAAAGCCGGAATTCCAATCTTTAGAAATACTGGTTTTAAATTCTTTTATACCAAGGAATTTTTGAGGTATACCGGGTCGTCGAATTAGTTGACTAAAAATGTGATCTGTAGTTACGTCCTCATCGTTAAAGCGAACACGCCCATTGTCTAAATCATTGATAAATGATGCCTGCAAGCCCCAACCGGTATTACCGGGAATTTTGTAAGCAACAGCAAATTTATATTTAAAATTTTGGTCTTTTAATCCATAAGCTACGTAAGTGTTTAGTCGTATATATTTACTGAATTTATCTGTAGTCCCTAAATCGAACCTAAATCTTAAACCTTCCATCCTATTTCCACTAAACCATTTAAACCAAGGACCTATTTCAACTTTACCTAACTTTCTGTAACCGTCTATTAAAAATTCTGCATTGCGCATGTATTTTTGGAAAACCGGTACCGTTTTTAAAGTATCAATCATTTTAAAAATCTTCTGTTCATTTGCACTCAACGCTTCCGGTCTGTATGTATCCCAATATTTTGCATCTTTTACTTTTGCACCATCCACTACAATACTCTCTTCACTTTTGCTATTTAATGCAATCGCGTTTTCTACTTCTTCTGTATTAGTTCGTATTTGATTGTATGTTGCAGATTTTCTTACGATGAAAGTAAACTTATCCTTTTTAAAAGGCGACATATCAATCACCATTTTGTCTTTATAAAAAATCCATTGACCGGATTCCATTTTATTGAACTCCTGAATAATACTTAATCTATTGACAAAATTAATATCCGCTGAACTAGAAAGATGTAAAGTAATTTTTTGTATGGCCCATGTTGTGGCATGTATCCAGCAATCTCCCAAAAAAGTATTTTCGCCATCACGTAATGGACTAAAAAACAAATGAAAATATTTATCTCCGTTGATTAATTGTGTATCGGCACCTTTAAACCGATAATACTTATCCGCAAAACTGCTGATCGGACTAATGAACTCTTTGCCAAATAGTTTCATAAAATCCTGATACATATTTACTTTCTGATTAGCCCCACTTATAAACTGTAATATAGTTTCATTCTTTATCCCGTGCATTTGAGCCGCTTTTATTTCTTCTCTAATGCGGGTAGGATCACTACTATAATAATAATCAGATAAGGTTTCTGTCATAAAAACAGGCAAAAATGGACGTTGCTCTGTAACACTATCAATATTATCGAGCAAAAAAGAAAAGGGTCTTAAAATTTTTATTTTTTGAAAGCTCTCTCTATTTACATTATTAATATCAACTTCCATTTTATTATATAATTCACAGGCATACTGTTGATATTTATATGGGTTATTCTCTAGTTTATGTGACACGATATTTTTCCACCATCGCAACCCTTTATTGAATTTGGTTTTTACCTGAACACCTTCATTCATTAACAACCTAGACAGTTGAAGCGTTACGATTCCAGTATCTTTTTTAATTGAAAACGGATAGAAATTTGGTTCAAAGCCTACATAAGATACTATCAATGTGTCGTCTAAAAAATTAGTTACGCGTAATTTAAAGTTGCCTATACTATCTGATGTAATTCCCCAACCTGCTTTTTTCCATTGTATACTTGCAAAGGGCACCAAATCTTTGGTAAATTCATTGATCACTCTACCGTTGATATCATTCTTTTTTTGCGCTAAAGCACTCTGGTTGCTGATTAGCGATAAAAACATACAGAAAATACCAAGGTTTGTAAACCGTCTCATGTGCAGTATAAAAAATCAAACAATTATATTAAAAATTAAAAATAACAAACTACGGTTAAACGATAAAGTTTTAGTCAAAATAATTATATATCTTAATTGCATATCATACATTTAATATATATAATAAAATCCTTACATTACAAAGTGTAGCGATTTTTTATCCACATAATATTAATGCGGCTACATTAAAAAACAAGTCTGCCATCCTTTTATTGTCAACGGTGTACAAATATTCAAGCAAGTGGACAATTGATTTTTTATCTTTACCCGATTAATATTATATTATATGCTAAAAGTGGGCGTTTTTGGGGTTGGTCATTTGGGAAAATTTCATTTGAATAACTGGAAAGAAATAGAAGGTATAAAATTGGTAGGGTTCTTTGATCCTAATAACGATAACGCAAAAGAGGTTACCGAGCAATATGGACTTAAACGCTATATGGATGAAGAGAAGCTTATAGATGCTTGTGATATAATAGATGTAATCACTCCCACCAATCACCACTATGCAATTTGCATGCAAGCCATTCGCAAAGGCAAACATGTTTTTGTTGAAAAACCAATCACTAATACCATTCAGGAAGGTCGAGATATCATGAATTTGGTAAGAGAGGCGAATGTAAAAGTTCAGGTTGGGCATGTAGAAAGATTCAATCCTGCTTTTCTTGCAGTTAAAGATATTCCAATGAACCCCATGTTCATTGAAGTACATAGATTAGCGCAGTTCAACCCCAGAGGTACCGAAGTAAGTGTTATTCTGGATTTAATGATTCATGACATAGATATCATACTGAGCATTGTAAAAAGCGATGTTAAAAATATTGCGGCCAGTGGAGTAGCCGTATTAACGGATACACCGGATATAGCTAATGTTAGAATCGAATTTAACAATGGTTGTGTTGCCAACTTAACCAGTAGCCGCATTAGCATGAAGAAAATGCGTAAAATGCGTTTGTTTCAAAAAGATGCATATATAGGAATCGATTTTCTGGAGAAAAAAACGGAGATCATTAAGCTAAAGCAAGAAGATGATGTAAACACTTTTTCATTTGATATAGATACCGCTAATGGCAAGAAATCAATTGCAATTAATACACCATGTATAGAACCGGTTAATGCGATAAAACTTGAGTTAGCATCCTTTGTTGATGCAATCATTCACAACAAAACAACTGTAGTAAGTGAGATAGATGGTTTTCTAGCAATGGAAGTTGCACATAAAATATTAGAAAAAATAAATAATACGGGTATTTTAAATTAAACCTTTCTATCTGCAAGAATTTGAGCTGCAATGATTAAATCAATTGGTCGGGTAATTTTTAAGTTTTGGTTATCCCCTTCAATTAAATGTACTTTACTGCCATTGGCTTCTACAACAGAAGCTTCATCCGTAAAGGTTTCCTGATAAGGTTGTTGAAATGCAGGTAATAAAATATTACTGTTAAAAGTTTGAGGGGTTTGAATGATCCTGATTTTATTTCGGTCAATCGATTGATTGATGCCATTGCTTTCCATTCTAATACTATCAGTTGCTGCCACCGCAGGGATAGCAGTTCCTATCTCAATTGCTTGATTATAGCACTGTTTAATTAAAGTTGCGGTTATTAAACATCGTACGCCATCGTGAACAAAAATAATAGCAGGCTCCGTTATTTTAGCTAACCCGTTTTTTACAGAATCAAATCTGGTTGCACCACCTTGTACCAATATAGTTTGACTATTTAATCCCATTTCGGTAATCAATTCAATACCAGCGGTCATGTAATCAGCAGGCAATACCAATATCAATTGTATGTCTGTAAATGCGGAAACAAATGCTTGAATAGTATGCCACAAAATGGGTCGCTCATTTAATAATAGAAATTGCTTAGGCAAAACCGTACCCATTCTTGAACCAGCCCCCCCTGCTGTAATTACTGCAATTTTCTTCATGTGTTTATCGGTAAATAGATACATTATTTAATCCCCTATTATTCCTAATTCCTCTGTACATACCTGCGCTATTAAACACAAGCGCAGCGTTACCTTGTGCATCTACACCAATCATTCCTCCCTGACCATTCATTGCTACCAACTTTTCATTCACCACTAATTGCATTGCATCATTTAAACTCATGTTTTTGTATTCCATCAAACAACTTACATCATAAGCAGCTACCGATCGGATGAATATCTCGCCATGCCCGGTACAACTGATCGCACAAGTTTTATTATTAGCATAAGTGCCCGCACCTATTAAGGGGCTATCGCCAATTCTTCCATACTTTTTATTGGTCATACCGCCGGTAGATGTAGCAGCAGCAACATTTCCATTTATATCACAAGCAACAGCACCTACTGTTCCAAATTTTTTATCCCGTAATAACTCTTCTAAATGATGATGTGTATGATCTAATGAGTAATTATCGGAATCCCTTATGGCCTTCCATTGATCATACCTGAATTGAGAATAAAAATATTCATCTGGCTCTAATTTCACGCCCTGCTTAATTGCAAAATCATTTGCCCCCTTACCGCTTAAAAAAACATGATTGCTATTGCGCATTACTTCTACCGCAAGTTCAATAGGGTTACGAACGCTTCTGACACCAGCTACTGCACCGGCAGATAAATCGATACCATCCATTATTGCAGCATCCATTTCCTGCACTCCTTTTTTAGTAAAAACAGCACCTCTTCCAGCATTAAAAAGTATGTTATCCTCCAGTATTACCAATGCAGCTTTTATAGCATTAACGGCAGATCCTCCTTCTTCCAATACCGCATAGCTGACATCTAATGCATTTTGCAAACCCGACAAATATGCCTGTTCTAACTCAGGAGTCATTTCTTCTTTTAGAATAGTACCAGCCCCACCATGAATTACAATTGTATAGTTACTCATAAAATTGAACATTTTAAATTGATTAGAAAAAATTGTACTCAATTCCAATCACCCATTAACTTTTCATTGTCCATTATCAATTATCCATTACCCATTATTCATTATTCAACAACAATTTGCACTCCTCCAATAATTTTTCTTTTACAATTGCTGCTGTACCAACTTCTTCACAAACTAAACCACCCGCAATATTGGCCATTTCGGCCGCAATACGCATATTCCTGGTAGCTGCGTAAACCAATGCTGCTACAGCAATTACGGTATCTCCTGCACCGCTTACGTCTGCTATATTTCGTACATGAGTTGGTATAACAACAGATTCATTTCCTTGTTCATAAAATACCCCTTTTTCGGAAAGTGTTATAAAGGAAATTTCATGGTTCAGGTGTTGTTTAAGTGTTTTATGAATTTCATTTAGTGTAGACAAATTTGTTTGCTCAACCAATAAATTCAACCCCTCTTTTACTTCCTTTAAATTAGGTTTAAAAAGCGTAACGCCTTTGTATGATAAAAAGTTTTTTCGTTTAGGATCAACCGCTGTTATTACTTCATTCTTTGCGCAATATGCGGTAATTTTTTCAATCACTTTTTGAGTAAGTACCCCTTTATTATAATCTTCAAAAATCAAAACATTGGGGTGTTCCAAATCAATATATTTTATTACAGCAGCAATTAATTCATCGGCTAATGCATGATCAATATCAGCAGTAATTTCTGCATCAAGCCGCATCATTTGTTGATTGCGGCTCATTATCCGCATCTTATTGGTGGTTATTCTTTTGTTAGAAGTGATAATGGAAGATGTATTAATGTTACTTAATTGCATCAGCTGCATCAATTGTTCACCATCAGTATCTTCACCAATTACAGATATAATTGCTGTTTGAGCGCCCAAAGAAGCTGTATTTAAAGCTACATTAGCCGCACCACCCACCCGGAATTCTTTTTTATGAAAAGCAACTACTGGTACAGGTGCTTCCGGTGAAATTCTGTCTACATTCCCAAACCAATAAGTATCTAGCATTACGTCACCAACAATCAATACTTTTTTATTACCAAATCCCTCAAATAATTGATCGAAATTCATTTAATTACTTTTTGATGTCTTTACTGCTAAAAAGTACAAAGGTATTCCCATTAAGGTAATAATCAAACCCGGCCAGGTAAAATCTGGCTTATAAATAAACAATAATACACAAAAGCTAATACCCATCAATATATAAATAAATGGAAGAATGGGGTATCCAATTGCTTTATAGGGTCGTTCTATTTCAGGTCTTTTTTTACGAAGAATAAAAATCCCGATTATAGTTAATACATAAAATATTACTACGACAAATGAAACCATATCCAGCAAATCGCCGTATTTACCACTTAAACATAATAAAGAAGCCACCACACATTGTGCCCACAAAGCCCACTCAGGAACCGCATTTTTATTCAATTTAGCTGCATTTTTAAAGAATAATCCATCCTGAGCCATTGTATAATATACCCTTGCGCCTGCAAGTATTAATCCATTATTACAACCAAATGTTGAGATCATAATCATAGCGGCAATGATAAAAGTGCCGCTATTTCCAAAAATTACATTGGAAGCTGTTACAGCTACTCTATCAGAGGTTGCAAAAGCAATATCATTAATTGGCAATACGCTTAAATACATCAAATTAGCTGCAACATATATCAGTGTTACTATTAATGTTCCCATAAATAGACTTAAGCCAATATTTTTTTGTGGGCTTTTGATTTCACCTGCTATAAAAGTTACATTATTCCATGCATCACTGCTAAAAATTGATCCCACCATTGAAGCGGCGATAGCACCAAGTGCCCCGGAACCAATAATAGGTGCTATAACCGTCATTGAAAGCCCATCTGCAGGGTTTTCTTTAGATAAGTGCTTCATTGACCATGCATCAGTCCAATTGGCATTCCAAATCTCTGATTTAGCCGCTAATAAAAACCCAAATACAATCAATCCAAATAGAGAAAGTAACTTGGTGACGGTAAAGATGGTTTGTATGATTTTCCCTCCATTTACACCTTTCGTATTGATGTAAGTTAAAAGGATAATGATAAAGATTGAAACAAACTGAGCTGGATAAATTTTAAATGGACCAATTAAAAAAAGCATATTAGCTTGGTTCATTTCTAATCCTGGAAAAAAATACGCTGCAAACTTACAAAAAGCTACCCCTACAGCGGCGATCGTACCTGTTTGAATAACTGCAAAAAAACTCCAACCATAAAGGAATCCTGTCAATCGGTTATATGACTCTTTAAGATAAACATATTGTCCGCCAGCCTTTGGAAACATTGCACTGAGCTCACCATAACTCAAAGCTGCTGTTAATGTCATAAAACCGGTAATTAACCAAACGGCAATCAGCCATCCGGCACTACCAACATTTCGTGTTATATCTGCACTTACAATAAAAATACCGGAGCCAATCATACTTCCGGCAACAATCATGGTTGCATCCAGCAAACCAAGTGTGGGTTTAAATGTAGTTGTTTCAGTCATAAAAAATTCCCGCTCTTTTTAGAAGCGGGAATGAAGATAATAAATATGGTTGATGATTTATTTTTTTACCGGGTACAACTTATTCAAGCCTTTCACCAGGTCTTCCGTAATATTATACGCGCTGTCCTTTAAATACATAAATTCCGGAGCGCTAGAAAATACATAAGCAAAACCCTTGTCTTTGTTATACTCTTTTAAGTACTCTTCTATTTTCTTTTTAACATCCTGCAACTTTTTAAAGCTTTCATCCTGCATTTCCTGTGCCATCATTTGCTCTTTTCCCTGGTAGGTCTTCTGCAATTGCTCTAATTCTTGTTGTTTATTAGCCAATTCTGCTTGTGAAAGTGTTTGAGCGGAACGTTGTAAATCCTGATATTTATTGGTAAAAACGTTTTTCAACTCATTCAATTGTCTGCTGTTAGCCACATCTTTTGCTTGTAATGTGTTTCTGATCTCTTTAAAATATTCAAAATGATTTTGAATAGAGTCAGCTT
>JBIIAP010000003.1:0-32849 GCA_044239855.1 Sediminibacterium sp.
TACACATCGGCTTAGTTCATCATCCTCATACATAGCGATGCTCACTATGTTAGTAGATTACGCCCTTGCAGGGCTGAGTACCAGAGCATCATTCCTTCATACTGGCTGCTTACTGGATAGGGTTGCATGTCGGCTTAGTGCAGCTTAATACGTAGCCGATGCTCACTATGTTAGTAGATTACGCCCTTGCAGGGCTGAGTACCAGAGCATCATTCCTTCATACTGGCTGCTTACTGGATAGGGTTACACATCGGCTTAGTTCATCATCCTCATACATAGCGATGCTCACTATGTTAGTAGATTACGCCCTTGCAGGGCTGAGTACCAGAGCATCATTCCTTCATGGTAGCTGCTCACTGGATAGGGTTACACATCGGCTTAGTTCATCATCCTCATACATAGCGATGCTCACTATGTTAGTAGATTACGCCCTTGCAGGGCTGGATCGCCACGAGTTACATTATTACTTCCTCTCAATTATACAACCTTTCCATTTCAGGAACCAACTGATCTGCCCACTGCTTATAAGCCATTCCAGAGGGATGCAAACTATCTGCCGATATAAGTAATGGGAATAATCTTCCCTGGCGTGTATATCCAGTAATATCTATATAGTAGCACTTCAACTCATTGGTTACCGCCTTATTAATTTGATTGAATTGATCAATTTCTTTGCTTATTCTTGCAGTATCCATATTCCTTGCATAAGGTGTTACGCTGTAATCAGGAATGGATAATACAAACACATGGTTGCTTTTGCCATTGGCTAATCTTATCGATTCCAATAAAAGCTCCTTAAATCTAATCCTATATCCTCCCGTATCCCATCTTCTGTATTGATCATTAACGCCTATTAATAAACTAACAACTTTATGCTTCTCCGGTTTGATGCTGGTGATGGCTTGCTTTAAATCAATAGTAGTCCATCCAGTGGTAGCTATATAAGTAATAGAATCTACTCGTATGTTTTTCTTTGAAAGCTGTTCGATGGTCTGCGCAACAAAGCGGTCTTTTGCTTCTACACCCTGACCAATAGTATAAGAATCTCCAAGTGCAAGCCAGGTATTCGCTGTGATAGCGTCTGATTGTTGCGTATTAACCATCAGCTGTGTAGGTTCTTTAGCCGTTTCTTTTTTACAGCCAATCATTCCCAATAAATAAATTCCGAACCAAAATTTGCGCATATTAATTAAACGCAAAACAGTTTAAAATTGTTCGGACTTGACCGGTCTTTGAAAATATTTAATATATTACAATAATCTGACAGAGGTCTACTTATTGGTTAAGGTTGTATTAATGGTGTCTAGTAATCCATCTGTAAATGTATCATGCCCTAGTTGCCAGAACATAATGCCACCCATTTTATGCTTTAATACATATTTTGTTTTTAATTCGATTGATTTTTTATCATCAAATGTGGCAAAAGTTTTATCTACTGCATTATATGCATAGGGGGCCTGAGCAGTGCTGTCCCAATAAAAATGGTAACCAGCATTTGCTGAAATACGCTTAGGGAAATCATTATAACCAATATAACTTTTAAACTTCCCTGCATTATAGAGCCCATTGTTTTCAGGAGATACATCTTCCCAGGTACGTGCATAAAATGCTGCACCTATAATTAGTTTTTTGGGGTTAATACCTATGGTATTGATAAGATATTGTATACAGTTATCGGCAGATGCTTTTTGTGATGGGGTACTATATAAGGCTGTATGGTGTCCCGTTACTTTAGAATAGCCTCCAACCAAATCATAGGTCATCAAATTAACATAATTTACATAAGGCATGACTGATTTCCAGTCTACAGATTCATCCAGAAATTTTTGAAACCCACCTGCTGCAAATGATATAGTGCTTTTTCTTCCTAACTGATAACGAAGCTCCTTAACCAATTCCGTAAAATTTTGTTTATCTTCTGGAACAAATCTATGTCCGGGAAATCCTGATATCGTAGGGTATTCCCAATCAAGATCAATTCCATCTGTACCAAAATAATTAGTCAGCAATTTTACAGAAGCTACAAATTCTTTTCTTCCTTCTTCCGTGCCAAACACTTCAGAGCAAGGTGCACAACCTCCCCATCCACCCAATGATAACAGTACTTTTAAGTCTTTATTTTGTTGTTTCATTGACACCATCTTTTGTATAATTAAAGTGTCTTTAGCAGCACGCAAATGCATCCGGTTTCCCTGTAATCGTCCGAAACAATAAATAATATGCGTAAACTTGTTCGCCGAAAATGAATCTAATGCTTGCAGGCTTCCTGAATAATAAGCAATCACTGCTTTTTTTTGCGCTGCAGCAAGATTCGGTAATGTTATACTCCATAACAACGTTGCAAATAATAATATAAGTCTGTATTTCATTTGTTGATTTTTCAATTATCAATTAAATATAGATAATGTTTTGATTACAATTATTACAAGTTGCCAGCTAAGGTCTTCATTTGCTTGAGTTTTATATATAAACAGAGGGTTTTGAGTTCAATAATGGACAAATTCTGGTATTGTTTAATTAAATTTTCCATTTAAATTACAGTTTATTAAACTAATATTTATGCGAAAAATCTTTACCCTGGTTTTTACCTGTATCCTGATTTGTCAAAGTCAGGCTCAAATAAATCCGCTTTGGTTAAGAAATCCATCCATTTCTCCCGATGGCAAAAAAATTGCTTTTGGTTATAAAGGTGATATTTATGTTGTTGATGCCGCAGGTGGTGTTGCTACTCCATTAACTATAAATGATGCACAAGACATGACGCCGATATGGAGCAATGATGGCAACACTATTGCCTTTGCGAGCGATAGATATGGTAATTTTGACGTATTTATTGTTCCTGTTTCCGGTGGTACTGTTAATAGAATTACTTATAATTCCGCTAATGATATTCCTTTTGATTTTTCAGCTGACGATAAAAAAATTCTATTTGGTAGTGGAAGAAATGTACAATCTTCCAATGTAAGATTTTACAGTCCACGATTGTTTTTAAATACATACGAAGTGGGAGTTAATGGTGGTAAAGCTGTATTAATTACCAGTGCAGGAATGGATCATGCACAGTACAACAGTAAAGGCAATCAAATTGTTTTTGAAGACAGAAAAGGATACGAAGATCCCTGGCGTAAACACCACACTTCTTCTGTAACCAGAGACATCTGGATTATGAATGTGGCTAATAAAGAATATTCAAAAATAAGTACTTTTGAAGGAGAAGATAGAGAACCGGTATTTTCCGGTGATGATGAATCGGTTTATTATTTAAGTGAAAAAAATGGTAATCAAAATCTATTTCAATTATCATTAAAAAACAAAACTGAGCAACAATTAACACAGTTTAATAATAACCCCGTACGGCATTTAAGTGCAAGTAAAAGCAATACACTATGTTTTACTTTTGAAGGAGAAATTTATACGTTGCAAAACAATGGTAGTCCGAAGAAAGTAGCCATCAATATTATTAATGAACAGAGACAAAGTCAGGAAAAAAATGTTTCTATTAATGGAAATGTTTCTGAGTTTTCACTTTCTCCCAATGGAAAAGAAATTGCTTTTATAACTAGAGGTGAATTATTTGTTACTAGCGTAGAAGGCAATCAAACAAAAAGAATTACTAATACTCCTCAGCAAGAAAGAATGGTAAAGTGGTCGCCCGATGGAAAAACATTGATCTATGCTGCTGAACGTAATAACAGTTGGGATATCTATACTTGCAATATTGTTAGAAAAGAAGAACCTTATTTTTATGCAGCTACTATTTTTAAAGAAGAGCCTTTAATTGCAACTGATGCAGAAGAGTTTTTACCTAAATACTCTCCCGATGGAAAAGAAGTAGCTTATTTATTCAATAGAAATGTGTTAAAGGTATTTAATCTGGCTACTAAACAATCAAGAATCATTATTCCGGAAGGTCGTAATTATAGCTATTCTGATGGAGATATTAATTACAACTGGAGTCCCGATGGTAAATACCTATTAGCCGATGATAATTATTTTGGATTTGGAGGAGCGCATACAGGTATTATTAATGCAAGTGGTGGTGGAGATATTTTACATCCTATCAACAGTGGTTTCGGTGAATCCAATCCTAAATGGGCTATGGATGGTAAGTTGTTAACCTGGGCTAATAATAAAGATGGAAGAAGATCGCTTGCATATCAGGGCAACAGAGAAGTAGATATTTATGGGGCTTTCTTAGATGCAGATGCTTTTGATGAATTTAAACTATCGAAAGATGAATACAATTTATTAAAAGAACAAAGTGGCGCTACAAAAAAAGATTCTGTTACAAAAAAATGGACTGCCGATTTTGATAATTTAGAAAACAGAAAAGTTAAATTAACCATTAACAGCTCTTCTATTAGCGACTACGTAATTAATAATGATGGAAGTAAAATTTATTATTTAACATCATTTGAAAAAGGATACGATTTATGGGTTACAGAAACCAGAACGAAAGAAACAAAAATATTAGCTAAACTGGGCGGAAGTTCTAGCAAAATTGAATTATCAAAAGATGGAAAAAATGTTTTTGTAAGCAACAACGGTTCTTTAGTTAAAATTGATGATGCCGGAAAATTAGTAAACATAAATATTGCTGCAGAAATGACCTTAGATGCTGCAAAAGAAAGAGCATATATTTTTAATCATTGCTGGAGACAAGTAAAAGCTAAGTTTTATGACCCTACCATTCATGGTATTAACTGGGAAATGTATAAAAATGTGTATGCTAAATATTTGCCGCACATTAATAATAATTATGATTTCCAGGAATTACTCAGTGAGTTACTAGGTGAATTAAACGCATCACATACCGGAGGAAGATTCTCTCCTCAGCCGGTTAATCCGGATGTTACTGCATCTTTAGGTTTGTTATATGATGAAACATATACCGGTAAAGGAATTAAAATAGCTGAAGTAATTGCAGGTGGTCCGGCAGATAATGCAAAAAGTAAAATTAAAGCAGGATGCATCATTCTAAGTATTGATGGAGAAGAAATTAATAATACTAAAGACTGGTCTGTTTTACTTAACAGGAAAATTAATAAAAACATTTTATTAAATATCCTAGACCAAAATAGCAAAACAAGTTTTGATGAGGTTATAAAAACCATTGCGTTTGCAGATGAAACCAATCTGATGTACAAAAGATGGACTACCATGATGTATAAGATGGTTGATAAATTGAGTAATGGCAAAGTTGGTTACGTGCATGTTCAGGGT
This sequence comes from Sediminibacterium sp., assembly GCA_044239855.1. Taxonomy (GTDB): domain Bacteria; phylum Bacteroidota; class Bacteroidia; order Chitinophagales; family Chitinophagaceae; genus Sediminibacterium. The sequence goes on from JBIIAP010000003.1 coordinate 5,224, forward strand.
ATGAACGATGGCAGTTACAGAACAGTTATTGATGAAGTAATGGGTAAAAATAAAAACAAGGAAGCAATCATAATCGACACCAGATTTAATGGTGGCGGATGGTTACACAATGATTTAAATACCTTGTTTAGTGGTAAAACCTATTTAAAATTTGCACCACAGGGTCATTTAGTAGATCCGGCAGAACCCATGGACAGATGGCAAAAACCAAGTTGTGTATTAATGAGTGAAGGAAATTATAGCGATGCATTTATTTTTCCTTATATATACAAAGCAAACGGAATAGGTAAATTAATTGGTATGCCTGTTCCCGGTACAGGAACTGCTGTTTGGTGGGAAACACAAATAGATCCTACCATTGTATTTGGTATTCCAATGGTAGCTACTATTGGAAGTGAGAAACGACCAACAGAAAATCTTCAGGTAGAACCTGATATTAAAGTTCTGTTGAAATATGAAGATTTCTTAAACGGAAAAGATACTCAAATAGAAGCTGCTGTAAAAGAAATGCTGAAAACTATAGAAAAGAAATTATAGATTGTTTATATTAAAGTCTAACTTAAAAAGCCATCAACAATTGATGGCTTTTTATTACCATGCATGCATATTAGATATTAAAAAAAATTCGAAAGATTTAGGCTGTTTTTTTTGTGTAAGACCATCTTGTAATTCTTAACTCCATAGTCCATAGAATACTTACTATTCCTTCCTATTGGGTATATATTCATCAAATCATTACGCTGGCAGAATATTTTATTTGCGCTAAATCAATACTTTTGAAGTGATGTACTATTACACAAAGTCTTTATTATAAAATACACCTTTATTGGTATTTTGATTTTGAGCATCCTGGATTAACAAAATAGCTACTTCTAACATTATACCTGCTTCAAAGTCATCTAAGTTAAATGTACTATTTTTTATTTTATGCTGTTTAATTTCCAATAATTGGCGCATAGCTTCATCAAGACCTGTTGAAGTTTTTATTATTCCGGCATACTCGCTAATTATATTTTGTATTTGCTTTTTATCGATTTTAAAAGTATCGGGTATATGTGGAGGATGTTGTTGAGTGAATTTAATTTGTGCTAAATCCTCAATTAACTTTTCTGTTGCAAATTTTGCAAAAGTTATGGCTTCTAATAAGGAGTTGGATGCTAAACGATTAGCACCATGTAAACCTGTTGAGGCAACTTCTCCTATAGCAAATAAGTTATTTACAGTGGATGCTCCGTATTCATTAACCTTTATACCACCACATGAATAATGTTGAACGGGAACTACAGGTATCCAATCTTTTTCGATATCAATATTTAATAATTCTTTGCAAGAAGATTTAATTTTAGGAAAATGGGTATTTAAAACAGTGGAATGAATTACTGTTGCATCTAAAAAAACATTGTTGGATTTCTGTGTGTCTATTTCAGTAATGATCGCTCTTGAAACAATATCTCTTGGAGCTAGTTCCAGCCTTTGGTCGTATTTTGCCATGAAAGCTTCCCCACTTTTGTTTCTTAAAATCGCACCTGCTCCTCTCAAGGCTTCTGTAATTAAAAATGTAATATTTCCCTCCTGATTTAACCCGGTGGGGTGAAATTGAACATAAGATAAGTTTTCTATGGCAGCTCCTAATTTATTGGCAATGTATATACCATCTCCTGTGGCCACTTTTTGGTTGGTAGTTTTTGTATACAACATTCCCAAACCGCCGGTAGCTAATACAAGCTTTTTACAATTAATACTATTTACATTGTTATTTAAATTATTATATAGTTGAAGATTAAAACAAGTATCATTCGGTATACTTGCATCCAACAAAGTATAATTTTCAAAGACTTCAATATTCTTGAACGCTTTTAGTTTTTGAATTAAAGCATACTGAATAGAATGACCGGTTTGATCTTCCTGATGCCAAATTCTTGCATGACTATGTCCTCCTTCTTTAGCAAGATTAAACTCATTTACTTCATTTTTATCAAATATGGTACCCCATTTAATTAAATCATCCATTGCAGCTGGTGCAGCTTTAACTACTTTCTCTACGATGTATTTATCATTAGTAAATGCACCTGCAATAAGTGTATCTTTAATGTGTTGATCAAAACTATCATCTATTGCATGAACCGCAGCAATTCCACCTTGCGCCCAATCTGTATTGGTAGTATTTATTTTGTCTTTGGTTATTAAACATATAGATAATGCACCTTTTTTAAAAACAGGCGTTTCTGTTAAATACAATAAAGTACATAACCCACCAATTCCCGTTCCCACAATTACTATATCGTATTGTTGATTCATCTTATTTAATGGATAACATATTATTTAATGCTTTTAACGCACCGGCTTGTGTAATTGGATTTACATTGATTTCTGGCAATTCATAGTACAAAGTATTATATACCTTTTCTAAGGTGTTCATTTTCATGTATGGGCACTCAGAACATGCACAAGAATTAGATTCTAATGCAGGAGCAGGTATAATAATTTTATGAGGAACAGCTTGTTTCATTTTATACAGAATACCAGCTTCAGTAGCTACAATGAATTTTAATGCAGGAGATTTTTGAATATATTCCAATAATGCTTTGGTAGAACCAATAAATGCAGCTTTTTCTAAAATATTTGGTAAACATTCCGGATGTGCAATTACTTCGGCATCAGGATGTTGAAGTATTAAAGCATTTAATTTATCAGCAGATATATTTACATGTACTACGCATGCTCCATCCCATAATATCAACTCACGTCCGGTTACTTTTTGAACATACAAACCCAAATTTTTATCCGGTGCAAAAATGATGCGTTTATCTTTGGAAATTGAATTTACCACTTCAATTGCATTGGAAGAAGTACATATATAATCACTTAATGCTTTGATTTCTGAACTGCAATTTATATAACTTACCACAACTGCATCGGGATAAGCATTTTTAAAATCTATAAAAGCTGCTTCAGGTGCAGAATCAGCTAATGAACATCCCGCATTAAGATCCGGTAATAAAACTTTTTTTGAGTTGTTTAATATTTTGGCTGTTTCTGCCATAAAATGAACTCCACAAAAAACAATGATATCTGCCGATTGTTCTTTAGATGCTTGGGCAAGTGCCAAACTATCTCCAATAAAATCTGCGATTGATTGTATGTCTTCACTTACATAATAATGAGCAAGAATAACTGCATTTTTTTCCTGCTTCATTTTTAGAATGGCCTGCTTCAAATCAATCCCTTCCGGTACCGATCTGCTTAAATACCCTACTTTAGTAACTTCATTTTCAAATAACATCTTACACTATTTTTAAAGATATATCAACTGATGACACGTGATGAGTTAAGTCTCCTAAAGAAATATAATCAACCCCTGTTTTTGCATATTCAATAATATTAGATGCATTTATGCCTCCAGATGCCTCTATTAACTTATGCTTATTATTTATTACAAGTAAATCGATTATTTGTTCGGGACTAAAATTATCTACCAAAATTCTATCAACCTGATCAAACTCTTTAGCAACATTAAATTCTTCCAAATTCTTTACTTCTACAATTACCGGTATGTTAATTGAATTTTGAGCTAAATAATTAATACAAGAAACTATTGCATTTTTAATTCCTCCGGCAGCTTGTATGTGATTGTCTTTAATTAAAATTTGATCGTACAACCCAATGCGATGGTTCACTCCTCCTCCAATGTTAACTGCCCATTTTTCAGCTATTCTAAAATTAGGTGTGGTTTTTCTTGTATCTAAAATTTTAACATGATAGGGTTCTACTAATTTTACATAATGTTTGGTCTTGGTTGCAATTGCACTCATTCTCTGCATACAATTAAGTAACAATCGTTCCAGCTTTAATATAGCATGAATCTTTCCTTTAATTGTACCAATCACTTGTACCGCTCTGATTTTATCACCATCACTTACACTAAAATAAACTGTTAAAGTTGGATCTACATAATTACAAATTAATTTAGCTAATTCAATACCGGCAATGATACAATCTTCTTTTACAAAACAAACTGCTTCACCTGTTTTACTTTCATGGATTGTAGCTAATGTGGTAATATCACCATTTCCAATATCTTCTGCTAAAGCTTGTTGTATAAAATAATTAATGGCTTGCTGCTGCATGATCAATAATTTGTATGGTAATCTTTTCTAGTTTAGACAATAATGGAGGGAGAACAAAGGGTAGTCGTTGAAAATAGAAAAGTGTTATTAAATTTCTTTTCTTGTCTACCATATAGGAAGTGTTAAATGCACCTCCCCAAAAAAAACTTCCTTCAGATGCATTGTTAATTACCTGACCAGCTTTTGTAGTTAATCCTACTCCTAAACCAAAGTTATTCATTGACTTTGAACCTCCAAATATAAAAGTTTGATTTCCAAGTTGATTGGCCCAAAATTGTTCAAGTATTAATTTGCCTATTAGTGTTTTACCAGTTTTTGTTTTTCCGTTGTTCAAAAGACATTGTAAAAATTGAGCATAATCATAAGTAGTTGAAACTAAACCTCCTATTGCTGAAAAATAACTTCCTTTATCTTTTAACGGGTAATCAACCGGAAATTGTTTTGGGTCTATTTTAGTCAAACTGTCTTTATTTATTTTAGCATATACACTCACCAGTCGGGACTTCTTTGCACTTGGCAAATAAAAATAGGTGTCCCTCATTTTGAGCGGTTTAAATATATTTTTTACTAAGTATTTATCCAATGGTAATCCTGAAATTAATTCTATTAACCTTCCTATTACATTGGTACTTAATCCATAACTGAATCGCACTCCCGGTTGATGCACCAAGGGCATGGCTGCTATTTGGTCTACTTCTTCTTTTAGTGAGCTGTAGCCATTATCTAATGATTTATGTAGTTTATACTTTTCAAACAAGTACTTAAACTTTGGATATTCATCTACGGATGAAATTCCCGATGTATGCGTTAATAAATCACGAATAGTTATAGATCTAACTCTGTTTACCAATTTAAAACTATCGTTTTCGATTACAGCAACTTGCTGAGGTGCAAATGAAGGAATATACTTTTCAATTGGATCGTCGAGTTGAATCTTATTTTTTTCAACCAATTGTAAAAAGGCAATGGAAATAATTGCCTTTGTTTGAGAAGCAATTCTAAAAATTGAATGCGCTTCCATGGGTTTATATGTTTCTACATCGGCATAGCCGTATGCTTTATTTAATACAACTTTATTATTATAGTATATATAAGCTGCGCCGCCCGCTATATTTTTTAATTGAATTTCGGCATTAATTACACTGTCTATTTTGGTAAAATCCTGCGCAGATGCAGACAGAAAAAGAAAAGAAAGTAAAGCAATTGTTAGGATTTTGCAATAGGTCATATTTCAACAGTTTCACAAAGATAGCAAACTATTGTTAGTTTATTTATGTAAAAAAATTTGGATTTGAATGGACGCAAGTTTTTTTATTAATATCTTAGTATACGCCCTGTTTACTTCGTTTCTCTGACAATTATTTATATGTACAGAAAATTATTTAATTATTAAATAATTTGATCATTCAACCTATTGTATATTTTATCTTTATATTGTTCTACATAATTATTTAACAATAGAATTAGACTATCGTGAAAACTACTATTTTAAAAAAAATATTTTCAGCTTGCCTATTGGTGATTGCTTTACAAAGCTATTCGCAATCAAGAAAAATTAATCTTCCAAATGGCTGGACATTAACCCCTGTAGGTAAACAACTGAAACTGGGTGATTTGCCATTAAATATGGCCGTTAGTCCCGATAAAATATTTTTAGCAATTACTAATAACGGACAAAGTAAACAATCTATTCAGTTGGTGGATGTTAAAAGAGAATTGATTTTAGATGAGGTGAGTATCGATAAAAGCTGGTATGGATTAACGTTTAGTGGTGATAGTAAATTTTTATACGCAAGTGGTGGTAATGATAACTGGATTTTAAAATATGCAGTTAAAAACAATAAGCTAATCTTACAAGACTCAATTAAACTGGGATTGAAATGGCCTGAAAAAATTTCACCAACTGGCTTATGTATCAATGAGTTGACTAATACGATGTATGTAGTTACTAAAGAAAATAATTCGTTGTATGAGATTAATCTCTCCACAAAAAAATTTACTGTTTATCCGTTAGAAGCCGAAGCATACGCTTGTATTTTAAGTACAGATAAAAAACAATTATACATTTCTTTATGGGGGTCTGATAGATTAATTGTGTGGAATACAATTACCAAAACCATTGATACTAAATTAGCCATTGGCGACAATCCCAATGAATTGTTGTTAACAAAAAACGGAAATTATCTTTTCGTTGCAAACGCAAATGACAATAGTGTTGCTGTTGTAAATACTAAAACCTTAAAAATGGAGGAAGTATTGAATGCTGCGCTGTATCCCAATGCTCCTAATGGTTCTACCACAAACGGATTGGCTTTAAGTGAAAATGAAAAAACACTCTATGTGGCAAATGCCAGCAATAACTGTTTGGCAGTATTTGATGTAAGCAAAAAAGGATTTAGTAAAAGTGTAGGATTTATCCCTGTAGGCTGGTATCCTACCAATGTAAAAGTAATTGGAGCCAAGGTTTTTGTAACTAATGGAAAAGGATTAAGCTCGCAAGCAAATCCTAATGGCCCAAAACCAATCAGTAAAAATGAAAAGGTAATTTACCAATCTGGCGACAATTCTCCCAAACAAAAAGAGGTGGAATATATAGGTGGTTTATTTAAAGGAACACTTTCTATATTTAGCATACCCAATGAAGTACAGTTAAAAAATTACACAAAACAAGTATATTCCAACACGCCTTATACAAAAGAAAAAGAGTTGGTTACACATGGAGAAAAAGGCAATCCAATTCCACACATGGTGGGAGACAGCTCTCCTATTAAATATGTGTTTTACATTATCAAAGAAAACAGAACTTATGATCAGGTATTAGGTGATATGCCCAATGGAAATGGTGACACTTCTCTGGTACTATTTGGAAGACACATTACACCCAACCAACACGCTATTGCAGAGCAATTTGTATTGTTAGATAATTTTTACGTAGATGCTGAAGTAAGTGCAGATGGCCATAACTGGTCATTAGCTGCCTACGGAAATGATTATACCGAAAAAACATGGCCAACAAGTTATGGTGGAAGAGGAGGAACTTATGACTATGAAGCTCAAAAAAAAGTTGCCTACCCTAAGGAAGGATTTATATGGGATCATGCACTCAAGGCTCATATAAGTTTTAGAACCTATGGAGAATTTGCAGATGACTACAAAGCCAACTACCCTACTTTAGAGGGTAATTTTTGTCCCTATTTTACCAGCTGGGATCAACATGTTAGAGATACCACCAGATTTAATCAATGGAAAAGAGAATTTGATTCATTACTGGCCATCGGGAAATTACCCGCATTAAATACCTTACGATTTATTAACGACCATACTGAAGGAACAAGCATAGGCCGACCAACGCCATATGCACACGTTGCTGACAATGACTATGCTGTTGGTCTTTTTATAGAATATTTGAGCAATAGTGCTATTTGGGACAAGACGGCCGTATTTATTTTAGAAGATGATGCACAAGATGGCGCAGATCATGTAGATGCTCACCGCTCTACTGCTTATGTTGCGGGAGGATTTGTAAAAAGAGGCTATGTAGATCATACAATGTATTCAACCTCAAGTATGCTAAGAACGATGGAGTTAATTTTAGGGATGCCCCCTATGAGCCAATATGATGCTGCTGCTGAACCAATGTGGAGGTGTTTTAACAATAAAGTAAATACTACCCCGTTTAAATCAATTCTTCCAAATATAAATTTGGATGATAAAAACGAAAAAAATGATGAACTATCCAAATTAAGTTCGGGGTTAGATTTTAGTAAAGAAGATAAAGTTCCGGAAATTTTATTCAATCAAATTCTTTGGAAAGCTATTAAAGGTATACATAGTGAAATGCCGGCTCCAAGAAGAAGTGCATTTTTAAAACCTTTAGACTAAAAATAAATAATTTATATAAGTTTGCAATTAAGGTAAGGAGCCATCAACAAAGTATACATACTAATCAAAATGTTCGTCCGGCGAATTATAAATGAGTAATGAAATCAATAAAATTCACAAGTGAAACAAACTAACACAATATTAAAAATACTAATATATTTATTAGTCTGTTTTTGTTCTACCAATACGTTATCAGCAGAAAAATATATTCCATTTAATTCTTTACATTCAGACACTTTATACAATACCTTAGATTCTATAACTGTTACCAGCAGAAACATTAAAACCCTTTCAATCAATAGTCCATATAGTGTTACAGGCATAACAGGTAAAACTATTCGCAGCGGCAACTTCAGAACAACGCCAGAAGCCCTCATGGGAAATAGTGGTGTATTTATACAAAAAACAAATCATGGTGGTGGGTCTGCATTTTTAAGAGGATTAACCGGCAACCAAATATTATTATTGGTTGATGGAATTAGGTTTAATAACGCAACATTCCGATACGGCCCCAATCAATACTTGAACTCAATTGACATATTTACAATTGATAAAATAGAAGTTGGGCATGGAACAGGTTCCGTAGAATATGGATCTGATGCATTAGGAGGAGTAATAAATTTACTTACTAAAGATCCAAAATTTACTACTGGGAAATCCAGTATTCAAGCTAATGTAGCTGGCAAATTTATTTCAGAAGGAATGGAAAAATCAAGCAGAGCAGAACTGAAATACGCTAATAAAAATATTGCTTTATTAACCGGATTAACTTACAGAAATTTTGGCAATCTTGTTGGTGGTGGTAATATTGGAGACCAAATGCCAAGTGGTTATAAGGAAAATGGAATAGATATTAAATTAAAAATGAAGTTAAATAAAACTTTACTGCTTACGTATGGTTCACAATTTCTACAACAAAATAATGTGCCTGTTTATCATAAAGTTGTTTTAGAAAATTTCAAGATTAATGAAATTGAGCTTCAACAAAGAAAACTGAATTATATAAGATTATTACAAAAAACGAATAAGCGGCTATTTTCTGAAATAATATTTACTGCATCTATCCAAAATAGTTTGGAAAAAAGAGTTAGTCAAAAAAATGGGAGTTTACTTTTAAAAACAGAACAAGATGAAATAAAATCACTAGGGTTGTCAGGAGAAGCAATATCTAGCATATCACCTAATTGGAGTGTTAATTCTGGAATAGATGTTTATAGAGACCGGGTATTTAGTTCAACAAGTGAGCAAAATATTTCGAATCAAATAATTAATACTAAACGTGGCCTATATCCTAATGATGCATTTTATTTAAATCAATCTATTTTTAGTTTACACCATATTCGTTTGAATAAGTTTAACATAGAAACAGGTATCAGGTATAATGTATTTAAAATAAATATCTATGATTCTAGCTTAGGTAAGGTTGAAAATAAACCTACTGCGTTAGTGGGTAATTTTGGAGCAACTTATCATATCAATCAGTTTCATCACATCAGTGCCACTATCAGCAATGGATACAGAGCCCCCAATATAGACGATATGGGTACCCTGGGTATTGTTGATTTTAGATATGAAATTCCAACCAATAATCTTAAACCGGAAAAATCTGTATATACCGAAATTGGTTACAAAATTCAACATGCAAAATGGAACTTTAATCTTCATATTTTTTACATGAAATTAAAAGATTTAATTACCCGGGTTAAGCTAGACAATACAGTGATTAATGGATACAATGTATATAAGAAAGAAAATGTAGAAACTTCTCATATAAAGGGTATAGAAGCTTTAACAAATATCGCCCTAAGTAAATATTGGTCTTTTAAATTTAATGCAACGTATACTTATGGTCAAAATGATACTAAAAATGAACCCATGAGAAGAACACCGCCATTTTTCGGTACATCCAGTATTAATTGGGAAAAACACAAACTGCAGATTGCTCTTTCGCATCAATTTGCGGGTCAACAGATCAGGTTAGCGCAGGGAGATAAAGATGATAACAGAATTGGAGTTAATGGAACGCCATCTTGGAATATTTTAAATTTTTCAACCGGTGCTCAATTCAAAATAATTACCATCAACGCTGGCATTCAAAACATTTTGAATGAAAAATATAAAACGCATGGGTCTGGAGTTTATGGAATGGGTAGGGCATTTTTTTCAACTATTTCAATACATCTATAATAGATCATCTGCCTTAATCAAACTACCCTGCTCTTGGTTCAAAATTTTATGCATCAGTTAAATTTTTTTGATGTGTTAACTTTATTTTCCTTTACTTTGTAATTCAAAGTACTTTTAATTAGCGTTTATGAATAAGCAAGAAGAACAATTAGAAGCCATCCGTGATATCAGATCCATTATGGAAAAGTCTGCTCGTTTTTTATCACTTAGCGGACTTGCTGGGGTTATTATTGGTTTATTAGCAATAATAAGTATAGCAGTTACCTACTGCTACCTTGGTCTTAATCTCTTTAGTAAGGGTTATTATCAGCTGGCTTTACTGGGTGATGGCACCCCTAACTTACCTGTTTACACATTTTTACTTAGCAACTTTGGATTAGTACTGCTACTGTCAATTATATCCGGTATAGTCATGTCTTTTCTTAAAGCCAAAAAATTAAACTTAACTATATGGGATGCTGCAGCAAAACGTTTATTAATAAATATTGCAATACCCTTGTTTGCAGGAGGCTTGTATGCATTGATTTTATTGTATCATCAACATATTGCACTCATTGCTCCGGTCACCTTAATTTTTTATGGCCTCGCATTAATTAATGCCAGTAGATATACTATAAACGATATCAGATACTTGGGAATTATAGAAGTGGTGGTTGGTTTGTTAGCTTCTATATTTATAGATTATGGACTTTTATTCTGGGCATTTGGATTTGGCATTTTACATGTAGTATATGGAATAGTGATTTACTTAAAATACGAGCAGTGAAAAGTTTTATAGAAGATTTTAATAAAGGTTTTGAAAGCAGAGTGCGCCTAGGCATTATGTCGATTCTATTGGTAAATGATTATGTAGACTTTGGTTCGCTTAAAGAGCAATTGAATATAACTGATGGAAATTTAGCCAGTCACTTAGCTGCATTAGAAAAACTAAACTATATAAACAATAAAAAGCAATTTATTGGTAAGAAGCCTAATACATCCTATACGGCAACAGTAGAAGGCAAAAAAGCTTTTAGTGATCATTTAGATGCACTTGAAAGATTACTCAAACAATCAAATTAAACTCATCATCAAATATAATATTACTGTGAATACTTTCAACCATCATCAACCTATTAAGAACCAAGAGGATTTAAAAGTACAAATTTTACAAGCCATCGACACCCCTTCGGTGCTGGAAAAACTGTATAGAACCAACAAAAAAAGCTTTCATGAAGTATTTAATGAAGTGTATGAAGAAATAAAAAACACCACTGTTGCGCAAATCTGGAATGAAAGATTAAATTACCAAGAAGATGAAATTAATTGGGGCAATAAAAATGATTTTCTGTTTGTTTTTATTGCAACGCTGATTACTGGTTTCATTGCTAAATTACCTTTTTTTACCGGCATTAATGAAGAATCATTCTATACAAAAAACTTGAGCTTTCTTGTGTTTCCTGCGTTAATACTCTATTTTTCATGGAAACAAAATCTGGAAGTTAAAAAGATATTGTTTCCACTTATATCTACTTTTCTGGCTATTCTTTACATAAACTTTTTACCCAATATTCACACACATAAAAGTGATGCTGTATTGCTTGCCTGTATTCATTTACCCATCGTTTTATGGTCTTTATTAGGTTACACATTTGTTGGTGGACAATGGAAAAACACGTCCAAAAAAATTGAGTTTCTACAATACAATGGAGATTTTGTAGTGATGACCGCCCTAATCCTTTTAAGCGGTGGGATTTTTACCGGAATTACTATTGGTTTGTTTGAAATTATTAATATAAATATTGAAACTATTTATTTTGAGTATGTGGTGGTATGGGGGTTGTCGGCTGTTCCAATGATTTCAACGTATCTTGTTAGAAACAACCCACAGCTAGTGGGTAGAATTTCACCGGTCATTGCACGAATTTTTACTCCCGTAGTTTTCTCCACCTTATTGATCTTTTTGTTGGTACTGATATATACCGGAAAAGGTCTTTATACCGATAGAAACTTTTTATTGGTCTTTAACAATGTGTTAATTGGTGTAATGGCCATCATTCTATTCTCTGCTACAGAAGCTACTAAGTCTAACAAAAACAAAATCAATTTATTATTTTTATTGGGACTATCATCGCTTGCAATTATATTAAATGGATTAGCGCTTTCTGCTATTTCATTCAGACTAATTGAATTTGGAATTACCCAGAATAGAATTGCTGTGTTAGGTAGTAATCTGCTGATTTTTAGTAACCTGATTGTGGTAGCTTTTCAACTATTTAATGTGCTACGTAAGGGCAATGATATTCAGAAAGTTGAACATGTGATTGCACTATTTATTCCGGTATACGGTATATGGGCTGCATTGGTAACTTTTGTGCTGCCATTTGTTTTTCACCTTAAATAATATATTACCTGTCAAGTATGTAGAATCAATATGTCAATTTCTGTAAATTGATTCGCATCTTCTTCAACTTTTTGTAAACAAGTATGCTTTATAAAAGGTTGAAGCTTTTCTACAAATAAGGTTGCACTTATTCTGCGAGGTGTAGCAATTATAATGGTAGTTCTTTTATCAAATAGTTGTTGTATGAGTTGCAATAAACCCTCAAACTGATCCGGTGCATAATTAATATCACTCAACAAAACGATTTCGGCATGTATATCTTCCGGAAACTGGTTCCAATCTATACACATTGCTTTTACATTTAATAAGCCTACATGTTGAATGTTTTGTTCTAACAAGGCAACCGCTTCCGGTTCATAATCACTTACTATTATTGTAGCAGCTTGTTGTGCAATATTAAAAGTTGGCAAGCCAATGCCTGCTCCTATTTCTAATACAGATTTATCCTTTATCCATTTGGGCTCATTGCGCAAAAATGTTGCTAACGCCCTGGATGATGCCCATATTTTAGCCCAATATGGAAAATGCGTAGTAGCATTGTTTGCAAGCAATTTCTCATACGTTGATTTAATCCATTCCGGATCCGGCACATAAAGTGACAACTCGTTATGAATAACTGTTAGCTTGTTTATATAATGCATGAGATTATTATTATGTTTGTATCGTATTTCATTTGCAATTATTTTATTTACTTTTTATGCAGCAGCCTTCTAAAGATCCCCTACATGGTAAAACATTAGAATTTATTGTAACCACTTTAGTGGCTCATTTTGGATGGGAAGTTTTAGGCCAACATATCCGCATCAATTGCTTTAATAGTAACCCGAGCATTCAATCGAGCCTCAAATTTCTGCGAAAAACACCCTGGGCAAGAAAACAAGTAGAAGAGCTGTATATAAGAATGATTGATTAATACTTCACATAAAAAAACACAAAGCATTTGTAATGATACATTTACTTTGTGTTTTGTAAATTATTGGATTAGCTTTTTAATGAAGCCATATCTATTACAAAACGATACCGTACATCGCTTTTCAACATTCGCTCATACGCTTCATTAATTTCCTGCATCTTAATTATTTCAATATCTGAAACTATATTATGCTTTCCACAGAAATCAAGCATTTCCTGCGTTTCAGCAATGCCTCCTATTACAGATCCTGCAACTGATTTTCTTCCTAAAATCATTGGAACCGTATTTAACATTGGACTTAAATTACCTAAATATCCTACTAAAACCAGTGTGCCACTAATATTTAAAGTAGCCACATAAGGATTCACATCGTGTACATATGGTACCGTATCAATTATTAAATCAAATTGACCTTTAACTGTACTCATTTGCTTTGCATCTGTAGATATAACCATTTTGTCTACTCCTAATGCAATTGCATCTTGTTCCTTATTAGCAGATCTTGAAAACAAAGTAACGTGTGCACCTAACCCTTTAGCTAATTTAATAGCCATATGACCTAGTCCACCTAAACCTACAACAGCAACTTTACTGTCTTTGCCTACTTTCCAATGTTTAAGTGGTGACCAGGTAGTTATACCAGCACATAATAATGGGGCTACTGCTGCTAAGTCTAAGTTGGTGGGTACCTTTAAAACAAAATGCTCATCTACCACCACTTTCTCGGAATAACCACCAAATGTTTGGATACCCAAGTGCTTGTCTTTTCCATTGTATGTTCCCGTAAAGCCATTTAAGCAATATTGCTCTAAATCTTGTTCACAGCTATCGCAATGTCTGCAAGAATCTACCAAACAACCCACAGCTGCTAAATCTCCTACTTTAAATTTTGTAACGCCCGTTCCTACATTAGTTACTTTACCAACAATTTCATGTCCGGGAACTGCCGGGTAAACACTACCACCCCAATCATTCCGTGCGGTGTGTAAATCTGAATGACATACTCCACAATAGAGAATTTCTATTTCTACATCTAAGGGCGTAACTGCTCTTCGGTCTATGTTTAATGGTTTTAGGGGTGCGTCACAGGCTTCTGTGCCATACGCTTTTACTTTTACTGCTTCCATGTTTTTATATTTAATTTTTTAATTGTTTATACTAATTTCAAGGATGTAAATTTAACTTAAATAAACAGAATACTTATTTTTATATAGTGATTACCATCATAATGATCAATACATGAAAGCATTAATTTGTACAAAACCTTTTCAACTAGACTATATTGACATTCCGGAACCTACAATTGCTCCTACTGAAACATTGCTGAAAATAGAAAGAATCGGTATTTGCGGAACAGATCTACATGCATATGAAGGTACCCAACCATTTTTTAATTACCCCAGAATATTAGGACACGAATTGGCTGCAACAATTGTACAAACTGATGCTGAAGGTTTTGAAGCTGGTGAGGCCGTAACTTTTATTCCTTATTTTAATTGTGGACAATGTATTGCATGTAAAATGAATAAGCCTAATTGCTGCACGCAGATAAATGTTTGTGGCGTACATATTGATGGTGGAATGCGTCCGTATTTAAAAGTGCCCTCCTATAGTCTTGTTCATGGTAATGGACTAGGGTTTGATGAATTGGCCCTGGTTGAGCCTTTGTCGATAGGTGCACATGGTGTTAAACGTGCCGGTGTTATGCCGGGAGAGTTTGTTTTAGTAATTGGAGCAGGCCCTATTGGTTTGGGCACAATGGAATTTGCACGAATTGCTGGTGCTAATGTAATTGCAATGGATATGAATGATACCCGTTTAACATTTTGCAAAAATAATTTAGGGGTAAAAGCAACCATTAATCCAACTACAGACAATGTTTTAGCGCAATTACAATTCATCACTCATAATGATATGCCCACTGTTATTATTGATGCAACTGGCAACTTACCCGCCATCAATAACGCTTTTCAATATTTAGCACACGGTGGTAGATATGTATTAGTTGGTTTACAGCGAGGCGATATCAGTTTTAATCACCCCGAGTTTCATAAAAGAGAAAGCACTTTAATGAGCAGCAGAAATGCAACTCGCGCAGACTTTGAACTGGTAATACAATCAATGAAAAACAAATTAGTTAACCCTACCACTTATATAACCCATCGCACAAACTTTGAAGCGGTTAAAGATCATTTTTCGAGTTGGTTAAACCCTTCTACAGGTGTTATTAAAGCAATGATTACTGTATAAACAGTAGTTTCAATTAAACTGAATTACATTTTATTTAACCGCGTTCTCTAAATCTGCAATTACAAATTTCGACATTTGTAAAAATGCGTAGGTTGCCTTAGGAGCTGTTTCCGGATTGGTCATTAACTTACCCAACATACTTGGAACAATTTGCCAACTTACCCCATACTGATCTTTTAACCAACCACATCTACCTGCAGCACCATTTTCTATTAATTGATTCCAGTAATAATCTATTTCTTCCTGCGTATCAACAGTTACAACAAATGAAACCGCTTCATTAAAATGAAATGGATGATCAGCAGAACTATCCATTGCACCAAAAGGTAGTTTACCTAATTCAAATTGTGCGTATTTAATATAGCCTTCTACATCAGGTTCTCCTTGTTCGTATTTACTGATAGCAATGGTGGTAGCATCTTTAAAAATAGAACTATATAATGTAATAGCTGCTTGTGCGTTACCTGCATTTTTCCCGGTAAACATCAGGTTAGGCATTACCTTACAACTACTCTCATGACCAAGCATTATTTGCCAGTTTACTCCGTATTTATCAGCACACCATCCATATTTAGTACTCCAGGGATAGGTATTAAGCGGCATCAGTACTTTTCCGTCTACCACTAACTTTTCCCATATAGTATTAACTTCCTCTTCCGATTCGGCACTTATAAAAAAAGAAATAGACGGATTAACGGCATAACCCGGCCCTCCATTCAAATGCATGAACCTGCGACCAAATAGTTTATATATAACTGCTAAAGGGTTCTCAGAAATAATTTCAACTGCTCCAAAAACTTCATTATAAAAATCTACTGCTTCTTTTGCTTTGCCATCAAACCAAATACAGGTGGCTATTGACTGCGTCATTACTTAATATTTAGTTATGAAAATAAAACAAAATTATTATACACAAATCAATATGTAATCTGCTTCTAATGAATTTTCTTATTGATACATTTTATTGATATATTTAATGATCATTTCCAAATCAAATTGTGCTGATTATGAAAAATACTTGTGTAAATTTTAAGTGGATTAACCTTGTTGTGTTATGCATATTTTCCATATCCGTTTCCGCTCAAAACAAAAACGAAAAGCCAAAAAACATTTTGATTCTCTATAGCGATGATCAGTCTTTTAATACGATTAGCGCATTAGGTAATAATGAAATTTACACCCCTAATATAGATAAGTTAGTTAAAGCAGGGGTTGCATTTACACAAGCACATGTAATGGGTGGGCATCAGGGTGCAGTTTGTATTCCGAGCAGAGTAATGATGTTAACCGGCCGTTATATTAATCGTTTGCCGGGTGATGGCGGTAAAATTCCTGATAGTATTATTGGCTTGCCTGAAATACTTCAGCAAAAAGGATATACTACTTTTCATACCGGAAAGTGGCACAGTGATTATGCCGCTCACAATAGGTTTTTTAATTCGGGTGATGACATATTTATGGGGGGAATGCATTTTCCGGGTGATGGTGGCCAGGAACATCCTACGGTTTATCATTACGACAGTTCCGGTAAATATCCCAAATCGGCCAGTTGGCAAAGTGATACGTTCAGCTCTTCCTTATATGCCGATGCCGCCATTAAATTTTTAACCGGAAAAAAAGCAAAATCAAATCCATTTCTTTGCTACGTTGCATTTACTTCACCTCATGATCCACGCACTCCTCCCAAAGAATATTTAGAGCAATACCCAATTGATAAAATAAGTTTACCGCCCAATTTTTTACCACAACACCCTTTTGATAATGGTGATTTAAATGTGCGCGATGAAAATCTTTTACCTCACCCAAGAACAGCAATAGCTGTTAAAAAAGAAATTGCTGCCTATTATAGTATGGTTACAGAAATGGATATGCAGGTGGGGAGAATTCTTGAAGCCCTTGAAAAATCTGGTCTTCGTGAAAATACGATTATTGTTTTTGCAGGTGACAATGGGCTGGCCGTTGGCCAACATGGCCTATTAGGCAAACAAAATTTATATGAACACAGCATTCGTGTACCAATGATTATTGCTGGTCCGGGCATTCAAAAAAATGTTCGCGCAGATGGTTTTGTTTATTTGAGTGATATTGCACCTACTTTATATGATTACTTAAACATTGCCCCGCCAGCTACCGTAGAAGCCAAAAGTTTATTGCCAATTTTACACAATCCTAATAAAACTGTTCGAGAAAATATATACAATGTTTATGGACATTGGAGTAGAAGTTTAAAAACCAAAGATGGATATAAACTTATTGTTTACAATGTTAAAGGCGTTTTAACCACCCAATTATTTAATCTTCATACCGACCCCTGGGAAATGCATAATCTTGCTGATGACCCCGATTATTCCAATAAAATACAATTACTGCGTACTCAATTAAAAAAAGAAATGAAAGCGGCTTTTGACAACCTGGACATCGACTTAGCTGATTGGGGAAGATTACCTAATCAAAAAGCGTATGGCTCTTAACAACCTAATTTATAGGTAACTACAACTGTTTTATTTGGTAGAATTATTACCTTTCCGCTATGAATGTAATAGTGTCTAAAGAATTAACTGCTGCCAATGTTATGCAATTACAAGCGCTTAGTAAAAGCACTTTTACAGAAACTTTTTCTAGTTCAAATAGTGAAAGTAACTTGAATGCATATCTTAATAATGCATTTAATTTAGAACGCTTAACTGCCGAACTGAATAATATTCATTCTAAATTTTACTTTGCACTTATAGATAATCTGCCCATCGGTTATTTAAAACTAAATTTTGCTGAAGCCCAAACAGAACTGCAAGATCATACTTCATTAGAAATTGAAAGGATTTATGTTTTAAAAGAATTTCATGGAGCCAAAGTGGGACAATTGCTGTTTTCTAAAGCTGTGGAGATGGCTAAAGCATGTGATTTGAAATATATATGGTTGGGCGTTTGGGAAAAAAACACCCAGGCACTGAAATTTTATACAAAGAACGGGTTTGTACAATTTGATCAACACATTTTTAAAATGGGTGATGAGGACCAAACCGACTATATGATGCAACTTATATTGTAGTTAGTCTTATTATATAGAACTTCCAAAAAATATTATTGGTGCTGAGAAGTATTTTGATATTATTTTCGAGCAGGTTTATTCCATTGGTTGTACAACATTTTCATGAAATATCCACCTACTACACTTCTTGCCTGAAACCCTATTTGTTTACCATCTAAGGTTTCATGCCAATCACTCATCGGCACTCGTGTGGGTGTTTGTTGCATAAATAAATATACCGGATGAATGAGTTGTTGAAATGCCTCCGGAGTATTTGCCATAGTAGCTGTCCAAACTATCCAATCACTTTTGGTATATGTTTTTCTACTATCTAAAGGCAACCCATAGGTATGCTGTTTCGTTAAATAATAATTAATTTCTTTGTCATACACTGCTTTAGGAAATAATTGTAGGTTTAATAGTTTATCCCATACCATATTGTATTTCTGACTCCAGGTGTTTTTATTGTCAAAGGTTAATGCAAAATGATCGCCGGCATTGGCCAACTCCAGCCATTTTACTGCATAAGATTTAGCTATAGTATGATATTTTATGGCTGCATTAACATCGCCTAATTGTTTCGCCATTTGTGCATAGGCAGCAATCCCTGTTATAGCTTTTAAAGATAGATTGGCATTGCGAGATAAGTGTCCGGCAAAATCATCGGTACATAATTGATTAGCCGGATCAAATCCATCCTGTACTAAAAATTCAACCCAACGGGTAAGTGTTGCCCAATGTTCTTTTGCAAAACCGGTATTTTTTTCTGCCTTACAAATGGCAGCTGTCAATAAAATCATGTTTCCGGCTTCTTCTACCGGCATATCTTCCGGATAAGTTTGTCCATTTGCAATAGGATAAGTTCCTATGTCATGTGAAGGGAATGGCTTGGTCCACTTACCACTCTCACTATAATATATAATGGGTGCCACCATACCTTTCAATAAATTTGCATTATAGATTAAACTTAATGGAGCCGAAGGATAGGTTACATCTACCGTCCAGATAGATCCGTTACTAAAGTTTTCTTTTTGAGGAAATAATACTTCGTCGTTTTTGCCTCGTACTAATTTATGCGCTGCTAATGATTGTCTGTATGCTGCAACACAAATACCTGCATATTCCACACCCCCTGCATGCATTGCATCTGTATACAATTGTTGATCAAAACGATTACAGGTAGCTTTTACTGCTTGCTCTTCAGTTGCCGCAACGTTTAATAAATTTTCAGCAGTACCATATATTTTCTTCCACCATGCTTCTAAATTTTCACCAAAATATTGAATGGCATATACATCATCATAAGCTAGCATTAATGTTTGTTGACTTTCCTTTATGCCAGTTTGCAGGGGAATATTTGCTGTCATAAAGGTTTCTGTATTGGGCAACTTTATTGCAGAATTAGGCAATTGCAATACATCGGCAATAAGCTCTCCTTCTGTTTTAACAGACAGATAACCAACATTTATTTTAGATGCTAAATAAGCATGCCCCCAATCAATTCTAAGATCATCTCCTTTTTTACCAAGAATTATAGCGTCTTTTACCCCTGTTTTTAAAAATTGAATGTTCTTGAAACTTCCCTTACTGGTTGCTTCTTTTTGTGAAACAACATCTTTTGCTATTGCGGTACTAACGCCAAATACAATAGACGATGGATGGTTTTTTCCATCGGTTGATTTGGTGCTGAAAGTAATATAGGAAAGTGGTCTGGACAATAAATTCAGCTCACTTGCTATTAAGGGAGATAAAAAATCGACCTTTAAATTTACCTTGCCACAAGCAAATTCGTAGGTGGTTTTGGTAGCTGTAACCGTTACGTTCGTTTGATTGGCCTGTGCAATTTTTTTAACGCTTTTCTGGTTGTATAATCCTGCATCCAGCCATGCATAACCAACCGAATTTAAACAATGCATCGCTAAAATATTCTTTCCTTTTACCAACAGATTTTTTACCTGACTGTCTAGTTTAATTGGCTTTACCCTTGTTAAATAACAATTTGTACAAGCATATATTTTAGTGCCGTTTAAATAAATATCTACATCTTCATCATTGCGTAATTTTAACAACAGCTCTTGAATATTTATCTCGTTCAAATCAAATTCCCGTCTTACCCAAATATTTTTGGTTTTCCAACTGGTAGCTGCATCATTATTCCAACCATCCCCAAAAGGTAGCTTTCCTGTTTTCCAGCCGGATGCATTAAAAGAGGGTTGCATCCAATCTGCGGATGGTTCCGTTTCGGTATAATTGCAAGCAACAGGGTTAACTTCTCCAACAGCCGCAATTGCTTCTGCAGGATAATTCATCTCTCCTAAAAAACTATAATAAGTTCCGTCTACATTAATTAAACCAATAAGCGATTGATCAGTTCCTGTCCAATGTTTTGTAGTAGAGGCTGGTAACTTATCGGTAAAAGACCAGATACTAAAATAAGGATCATGCGTAATCAGCGGATAAGCCGGCATTTTATTTATTTGGGCCAATGAAATAGTTGAACTAATCATTAAAATAAACAACGCTAAAGTCCTTTGCATGAGTTTTATAGGTTTTTCTGGATTGAATTTAATCATTTATTCAATTAAAATATATGGTATTTTGTTGCACGGGTATAATATATTAACTATTTACAATAAATCAACCTGTTTATTATTGCCTTATTCATTGGATGTTTTTAAATATGGGGGAAGTATTATTAAGTGAATTTTATTGTTTTTTTAAAACAAATTCTTTACCATGGGTTGATTGTATAAGTGGATTTGACAAGAATGGAAATAAATTTAAGGTATGCACCAATGCTAAACTTAAAAATGGTTGACCAAAAATTTGCTGCACAAATCTACCTGTTGCCAATCTTTTAGAAAAACAGTTTTTCCATTTTTTATCATATAACTTATATAAGTCACTTTTATTGATTTTATTGTTAAAAAATAAATCAATAAGCTCAAATACCAATAGTCCTGAATGCATAGAGATACTCATTCCATTTCCAGATAGTGGGGAAATTAAACCTGCGGCATCGCCAATTAATAAAATGTCATTTTCTATACAAGTTTTGGCATGAAAGTTAATTTGTGCAATTGTTTTTGGTTCGTCCCACAAAAATTGAGCTGTAGTAAATATTTTTTTTAAGTGCGGGTTTTTAAACAAAACACCTTCTTCCATTTTGTTAATATTTCCATTAAATTTTTGTAGGTTTTTTGCAGTGGTTAAATAACACAAACAAGTTTTGCCGTTTTCAACATTGCTAATTCCGCAATACCCATCTTTAAAATTATGTAATGCAATACTGTTTGATGGAAATGGATAATTTATATGGTATTTAATACCAATGAAATTGTTTTTTATAGCTGGCTTAATTAAGGTGAAATTTCTTTTCCACTTGAAGTCTAAATTTGCTCTTTTTCCAAAAGCACCTACAACCAGTATAGATTGATATTTATCATGGGTGGTTTCTATTTCATAAATGTGGTGTTGTTTTTGTACATCCAACACCGTTTCTTTAGTGTGTATATGTACGCCAAGTTTTAAAGCTTCCTTGTAAAGTTCATCATCTAAAATATATCTACTAATTCCAAATCCGCCTAGTGATAATTTCGTTTGAAATAATGTTCCATCTGTTGCGCTTAATTGGAAATTATTAATTTGAGGGAAATCATTAAAATTAATATGTGGCAGCAAAGTTGTTAAAAATGATTTACTCTCATTACTTATATACTCTCCACAAACTCTATGCATTGGGTAGCTATTTTTTTCTATAAGTAAAACAGCATAACCAGCCTTTTTCAATAAAATAGATAATGTAAGCCCCCCCAATCCTCCACCAATGATTGTTACTTGATACATAAATCTTCCTCTTTTTTAACAACAATTAAATATCTAAAAGCCCACTTCCATTGTATAGTGTAATTATTTATACCTGATTCTTTAAGTATTTTTTTCCATTCCTTTTTGGTTAAGCTTTTTGAAACAGACAAGGGTGCATCGTTTTTTACAAGATAAGACTTTGAAAATAGTATAGTTAACCATTTAATAGCATAATAAGCAATTATATTTCTTTGTAAATCATTAATAAAAAATCCTATTTCAGCATTTTTATACATCCATTTTATTTGTTCAATTAATTCTTTATCAGAAAAATGATGACAAAATAATGAGGAAAAAATAATTTCTGGTTGTTGGTCGGTCCACTGTATTTCTTTGTAGTCACTAAGTATCCAAGATGTATTTAAGCTGTTTTTATTTGTGGCATATTGGATACAGTCTTTTTTAATGTCAATTCCTATGCTTTTTACGTTTGGGTTGGCATTTTTTTCGAACCATTTTAATACAGCAAAAATGTTATCTCCTCCTCCGCAACCAATTTCTGCAAAGGTTTTAAAGTTTTTTTTATTAGGCAAAAGTTTTTTAAACCCTTTGATAGTAATTGCATGCCCGCCTAAATAAGTATTTATAAAATTTAATTCCTTTAAATTTAGGTATAATTCTTTTATAGGAATGTCTGCAGCATCTAACATTTCTAATTGATTATTTCTAAAAGATAAATTCATTTTTAACTTAATTTACAGATGCAGTAAATGTTTCAATAGTAAGTCCGGGGCCAAATGCACATCCAAAAATATGGTCATTTTTTTGCGCATTTGTCATTATTTGCTGAAGAACAAATAATACTGTAGGCGAGCTCATATTTCCATAATTCAACAAAATATTATATGCATACATTAAATCGCTTTTAGATAATTGAATACTTTTTTCAAAAGCTTCTAATATTTTTCTTCCTCCAGGATGAATACACCAATGTTGGATATTGTTTATAGATAAATTGCTCTTAGATAAACTGTTTTTCACTAATAACGCTATGTCTTCTTCAATAATTTGAGGAACATAGTTAGTTAGTTTCATTAAAAAACCGTCCTTACTTATATTCCAAGCCATAGAGTCATTCCCTCTCAACGAAACAGAACTAAAAAAGTTTTGGAGTTTAATACTGTTAATTGGCTGGCGGTTAGAAACCAATACTGCAGCTGCACCGTCTGCAAATAACAAACTACTTGATATGTTGTCTGGTGTATTGGGTTGCTGAAAATGAAGTGTACACAACTCTACACAAACAATTAATACCTCTGCGTTTTTTTCGGCAGCACAAATATAGTGTGCCATTTTTAACGCATGAATTGCGGCATAACATCCCATAAAATTAATACTCGTTCTTACTACTGTACTATCTAAATTTAAGGATTGCAGTAATAATATATCTAAACCTGGAGCACTCATACCTGTACAACTAACTGTAATAAGATGTGTAATGGTGGGGCCTTCCTTTAAAAGTGGCGTACACGCCTGTATCCCCAATTGCAACGCCTCCTTATTATACCAATCCATACGAGTGTCTATCGTTGGAAAAAATTGCAAATCAGGTGGAATAAAAGTCCATTCATCTTTAGACAAACTGAAGTCTTTAATAACAGAATAACGAGTTTCTATTGCACTTTTATGATATAAAAAACGAAGTGTTCGTTTTTCGATGTCATCTAATTGATAAACATTCAACATAAAATTCATCAAGTCTTTTTGTTGATGTTTATATCGAGGAACCGCTGTGTTTATTTCTATGATATTAGCCAAAATGTTTTATTAATAATATAAATAAAAAAGAAGCAATGCTACTCGTCATGGCCCAATAGTTCATGCGCATCGTTTTATCAAAGTTTGCAGCTGATGGGTTTTGAAAACAGGCGTATGCCCATTTAACAAAATAAAATACAGAAGGCAGATAAAATAAACTAAATATGAAATAGTTTATTTTAAACTCAATAAGAATAAAATAATAAATAATAAATGACAAGATGTTTAATATGGCTGAAAATATAAATGTTCCACGAATTCCTAAAGCCATACTAATTGTTTTAACATCATCATATTTATCTTGTTGATGTTGATATATTTGTGTTAAAGGATAAAAGGCCCCAATTAATAAGCCGGCATTGATCAACATTAAGCTATTAGGCAATGATCTGCTTTCTAAATTTAGTTCGGAATACACAGCATAAAAAATTAAACACCCCTGATTAGCCACAACAATAATATAACCAATTATTGGATATTTTTTTAATCTTACGCCTCTATAACTATAGAGTCTACTGCATGTAATATAAATTCCTATTAAAATAAAATAAGACATACTAATCATTGCAGAAAGTAACAGTGCTACTAAATCAAAAAGTATTGTTACATATAACAATTGTTTTTCTGGAAGCATCGGTTGCTTAACACCACCAATACTTGCTATATCTCTGTCCATAAAACTATTATATCCATTACTAGAAGGATATACTAATACGTGTAGTATGAAACCAATAAGTAACGCTTTATACAAATTTATAGAAGTACTAAACGCGAGTGCATATAAAAATACGGGCAGTAAAAAAAAGGAAAAAGGGAATCTTAATAACTGAATAGTTGAGCGTTTAATGTATGACACTTTTTGATTGCTTTATAAATAAACGATATTTAGAATACATGTTTAAAACCTCTGAAGCACTCATGTAATTTATTCCTTTTAAATGATTTTGAGAACTAATTTCATATAAATATTTCCAGTGTTGTATAATTTCTTTCCAAGCATAAAAAATAGTATGATTTGGATCATATATATGGGTAGGCTCGCTACCCGAACCATTCACTTCAATAATAGTAAAGTTGTTTAATTTTTCTAACTCTTCCCAAGTGTTGTATTGTATATCTAAATGGCCTTTATTTATATTTGCATGTTAACTAAACCTATTGATTTCTGTTTAATTGACTATATATCTTTACTTTTGTTATGGAGATTATATAAAATCATTTTATGAGGCCGGACTATCCATCTAAAATCTTTAACGACAAGGGCGACACTTTTTGCTGCCTCATCCGTTCATTGGCCATATTAAGCTAAGTTCAACCCTTTCCTGCTTTTGTACTAGTCGAATGATTTTCGACCTATTATTCATTTAAACATTTTATGGTGATGGAACAACTTGAACAATTTTTAAATAAAATACAATTAAGATCTCAATTCTATATTGGTTACCCGGTTGCTACTGATTACAGTTACAAAGAACTTTATCCTTTTCTCGACTATTCTTTAAATAATGTAGGCGACCCCTATGTGGAATCGAATGACATGCAGTCTAAAGCTTTTGAAAGAGAAGTGATTGAGTTTTTCTCTGAGCTTTTTAATGCACCGGCAGACAATCATTGGGGATATGTAACCAATGGCGGGTCTGAAGGAAACCTGTACGGACTTTATTTAGCAAGAGAATTGTACCCCAATGGTATGGTTTATTTTTCAGAAGCTACCCACTACAGTGTTCAAAAAAATATTCACTTACTAAATATGGAAAGTATTGTAATTAGGTCTCAGGCAAATGGAGAAATGGATTACAATGACTTAGAAGCCACTTTACAAATGAATAGGCATAGGCCAGTTATTATATTGGCCAATATTGGAAGCACCATGACGGAAGCCAAAGATTCTGTTTCAACTATCAAGGCATGTTTAAACAAATATGCAATTAAAAGCTCCTACATTCATGCAGATGCTGCCTTAGCCGGCGTTTACTTGTCTTTAACAGGCCATGCAGATTTTGATTTTGCTCATGGTGCAGATAGTATTGCTATTAGCGGGCATAAGTTTTTTGGATCGCCCATTACTTGCGGGGTGGTCGTGGTAAAAAAATCTTTCAAAGACAGAATTGGTAAGTCTATTCCGTATATAGGTACAATTGACACCACCATAACGGGCTCCAGAAGCGGCATTAACGCATTAATTTTATGGTATGCCATTAAAAAATTAGGTAAAGAAGGATTGTTAAAACGCGCTAATGATTGCATAGAAAATGCCAATTATTTAAAAGATCAATTACATAAATTAAACATTAAAGCCTGGTGTAACCCGCATTCTTTTACCGTTGTTTTTCCTAAGCCTACTAAAGAAATTTGTAAGAAATGGCAGTTAGCAACAGACAACGATATAGCGCATGTTATTTGTATGCCGGGTATTACAAAAGAAAAATTAGATGAATTTGTAAGAGATATAGAACAATCAAATTCATAATAAATAAGCTTTCTATATTAACAGAAGGGGGTACTAGGCTATGCTGAATACCCCCTATTTTGTTATCGCTCCTCCATTTGATTTAAATGATTTACTTTAGCAAACGCGCTCATAATCTTTTATTATATGTATAAATTTATTGCAAAGTCATTATTAGGCTTATTCATTATTTTAATCGCTGTGCTTGTTTTTAATACAATTAAAGACAACAAGTCCCTAACAGCAATTGAAACCGAAACAATAACCGGCTCATCTGATACTGCCGCTTTACATTTAAGTGAAGCAATTCAAATAAAAACAATTTCATTTGGCGATACTTTGCCAATTGATACCAGCGAGTTTATAAAATTCAGAACGTTTTTAGAAAAAACATATCCCACCGTTCATGCTCAACTACAGAAGCAAACATTTAATGAATTCAGTTATATATATAAATGGACAGGCAAAGACACTTTACTTAAGCCTTATGTATTAATGGCTCATATGGATGTTGTACCGGTTGAAGCGGTTGCAGAAAGCAAATGGAGTGTACCCTCATTTAGTGGTGCAATAAAGAATGATACCATTTGGGGCAGAGGCGCTGTTGATGATAAAGTTGCTGTAATTGCTATTTTAGAATCTGTTGAGCAACTGCTAAAAGAGCATTTCACACCAAACAGAACCATCTATCTGTGCTTTGGACACGATGAAGAAGTTTCGGGAAAAAGAGGTGCTAAGGTGTTAAGTAATTGGTTTAAAGAACAAAACATTAAACCGGCCTT
>JBIIAP010000286.1:0-3317 GCA_044239855.1 Sediminibacterium sp.
TTGTTTACCGTACTAACAGCAGGGTGAACGCCATGCTCAATTGCATACTGTTCTGCAGGCAAGCCAAATGCGTCATAGCCCATCGGATGCAATACGTTATAACCCTTCAAACGTTTAAATCGGCTGAAAATGTCAGACGCAATATATCCTAACGGATGACCAACGTGCAAACCCGCTCCACTTGGGTAAGGAAACATGTCTAAAACATAGTATTTGGGCTTGCTGCTATTGTTACTTACCTGATAGGCGTTGTTTTTTTTCCAGCTATCCTGCCATTTTTGCTCGATTGATCTAAATTGATACTCCATGAAGGGTTTCCTTTATTTACATTTCTTTAACCTAATACCTTGCTAAAACGGGCAATTTCATCTAATAAAAAAGCGTTTTAGTGGTTGCAAATGTAAGTCATTAGCCATCAAAACCGTACATTTGTACTTGTAGGTTTCAGACAATAGTTTGGATACCTGGCAATTAGTAAAAATATTAATAAACCCATGGCAGATAAAGCAAGATCATCATTAAAAAGAAGTAAGCCCAACTATATTTATACCATCATAGGCGTATCGATCGTTTTATTTATTATGGGCATTATGGGTTGGTTCTTTCTAAACCTTCACTCCGTTGGAAACGCCTTTAAAGAAGACATCCGATTAAGCGCATATTTGCGTTCACAAAATAAAGATACCATTAATCAAATTCAACAGTTCATTGCTTCCAGACCTTATGCAAAAGATGTTATTTATGTAGATAAAAACTCTGCAAAAGAAATATGGAACAAAGAGAATAATGAAGATTGGGCAACAATTTTAGACGTGAACCCCTTGCCGGAAAGCATTGATTTTTATGCCAAAGCTGAATATGTAAATCTAGACAGCTTAAACCATATTTCCAATGAACTGATGCAAGCCTACGGCAATCAAATTACCGATTTACAATACCCGCAATCCCTGGTAAGTAACTTAAATGAGCGAAGTTCAAAAATTGGTTTGATATTTTTGGTCATCGCCATTCTTTTAAGTTTAATTGTTATCGTAAGCATCGATAATACCATTCGTTTGGCGATGTTTAGTAACCGCTTTTTAATTAAAACTATGCAAATGGTGGGAGCTACCAGAAGTTTTATATCTAAGCCATTGAATATCAGAGCGTTCATTAATGGATTAATTAGTTCTGCCATAGCAATTGTATTGTTATTTACCTTGATTGGCTGGGCAGAAAGTCAGTTTCCACAGCTAAAGGCAATTAGAAATATGCAACTTACTTTGCTATTGTTTGGCGGTTTAACTGTTTTGGGAGTGGGAATTTCGGTATTTAGTACTTATAGAAGTGTATTAAAATACCTGAAAATGAAATTGGATGAACTATACTAAATTCAAAAGTCAAAAATTAAAAGTCAAAATAAGTCTCTTCAAAGAGAGCATGCTACAATTCCATAAATAACTTATAAATTTACCTATACAAAACAAACAAAATGAGTAAAACAACCAATAAAACAGTAAGTAAAACAACCAATAAACCTTATAGTCTTTTTGCTAAAGAAAATTATTTGTGGATGATTATTGGTGGCGTAATTATTGCATTGGGCATGATTTTAATGAGTGGAGGGAAAAGCGCAGATCCAAACGTTTTTGACACCAATGAAGTGTATAGTTCTACCAGAATCACCATCGCGCCAATTTTAATAGTAGTAGGCTTATTGGTTGAAGTGTTTGCCATCTTCAAAAAGAGCAACAAAGAAGCTTAAACTTTAATTAGAAAGACTTAAAAGAACAACAGCGGTATAATTACCGCTTTTTTTATGCAGTATTCAGCCTATAAATGATATATTTATTCATTGATTGATTATTCTAAACTAATACCATGACTATTTTCGAATCGATTGTAATTGCCATTGTAGAAGGAATTACCGAATTTTTACCCATTTCCTCTACCGGCCACATGATTATTACCAGCTCTTTTATGGGCATTGCAAAAGATGATTTCACCAAGCTTTTTGAAATTGCCATTCAATTGGGTGCCATACTATCTGTTTTGGTACTTTACAGGAAAAGATTTTTCCCGCTTAACCGTTGGCATTTTTATATTAAACTAATAGTTGCCGTAATACCCGCTCTTATTTTAGGCGCACTATTAAATGATAAGATCGACGAATTACTAGAAAGTCCTTTAACTGTTTCAATTACCTTATTGGTGGGAGGCATAATCCTTTTATTTGTTGATGACCTCTTTAAATCACCCAACATCAAAACAGAAGATGACATCAGTTATCCTAAAGCATTATTAATTGGCTTATGGCAATGTGTTGCCATGATTCCGGGTGTTAGCAGAAGTGCGGCCAGTATTATTGGCGGTATGCAACAAAAATTAAGCAGAAATCTTGCTGCTGAATTTTCCTTTTTTTTAGCAGTACCTACTATGGCCGCAGCAACAGGTTATAAATTATTGAAGGCATTTAAAACAACACCTGAATTACTAACTAATAAAACCAATTTGATGCTGTTGGGTATTGGTAATTTAGTTGCATTTGTAGTTGCGTTATTGGCTATAAAATTTTTCATTGGATTTTTACAAAAGTATGGGTTCCGCTATTTTGGTTGGTACAGAATAATTGTAGGTGTAATACTGTTGGTTTTAATATATACCGGCCATTTAAAATAAATTATCCATTATCAATTACCCATTATCAATTATTCCCCCTCCTCTATGAAAACCGCAAGTAAAAAAGTAATCAATGGCTGGGCCATGTACGATTGGGCCAACAGCGTTTACAACTTAGTAATTACCTCTACTATTTTCCCGGCTTATTTTGAGGCTATCACAGGTGATGGCAATCCGAATACACCACAAGATACCGTTAAGCTTTTTGGAAGAGAATTTGTAAATACCTCTTTGTACAATTATGCACTATCTGTTGCATTTATCATAGTAGCGCTAATTTCTCCAATGCTCTCCGCTATTGCAGATTACAGAGGAAATAAAAAAAAGTTTTTATTCTTTTTCTGTACAATGGGTAGTATCGCGTGCTCATCGATGTATTTTTTCGATAAAACCAATCTTTTATATGGATTGATTTGCTTGGTATTTGCCTGTGTTGGTTTTTGGAGTAGTCTGGTTTTTTACAATTCCTTTTTGCCTGAAATTGCAGCGCCGGAAGATCAGGACAGGGTTAGTGCCAAAGGTTTTTCGATGGGTTATATTGGCAGTATGATTCTGCAGGTAATTTGTTTTGTTTTTGTTTTGTCGCCCAATACTTTTGGTATTACAGTAGGTAAGGCATCTCAATTATCTTTTTTATTGGTGGGGATTTGGTGGTGGGG